>JAZSRE010000154.1:0-9342 GCA_045538345.1 Clostridia bacterium | reverse complement strand
TCAAGGATTTTGTGGATAAATTTGCGTTAAATATGAAAAAAATATTATTTTTTTGTCAAAAAATGTTGAAAGAGAAATTTTGACATTTTCGTTCAGTTCAAAAGGGTGTTTTATGACCATTTTGAACTAAAAAAAGTAAATAATGTGGGTATTTTTAACAATAAAAAATTAAAAGTGTTTTTTTGCTTTACAAAAAGAAAGTTTTGTAGTATTATATATGTTAGCATAATTCTGTTTGAAGGCGGTGTATTAATGAATTATAACAGTACAAGAAGCAGGGATTTTGAATGTACAAGTTCATATGCTATAAAAACAGGTCTTGCACCGGACGGCGGTCTTTTTGTACCTGATGATTTCCCTGTAATTTCAATACACGAAATTGATAAAATGAAAAACTGTACTTACGTACAGAGAGCTGAAAATATTATAGGCAAGTATCTTACAGATTTCTCGGCAGAAGAAATTGCTGAATGCGTAAATGCGGCTTACAACAAAGAAAAATTTGGCTCCGAAAGTATTACTCCTGTTTACAAGCTTAACAACAACGTGTACTTTCTTGAATTATGGCACGGCGTAACCTGTGCGTTTAAGGATGTTGCGTTGCAGATTTTGCCTCATTTCCTTACAAAGGCTGTGAAAAAAACAAATGATGACAGAACTGTTGTTATACTTGTGGCTACATCCGGTGACACCGGTAAGGCAGCGTTGGAAGGTTTTAAGGATGTTGAGGGAACTAAGATTGCAGTTTTCTATCCCAACGACGGTGTTTCTGATATTCAGCGTTTGCAAATGATTACTCAGGACGGAACCAATGTTTCTGTTGGTGGAATTCTTGGTAACTTTGATGATGCCCAAAGCGGAGTGAAAAAGATTTTCACTGACGATGAATTTAAAAAGTATCTTGACGAAAAAGGATATATGCTTTCTTCGGCAAACTCAATTAACTGGGGAAGATTACTTCCGCAGATTGTATATTACTTCTCATCATACTGTGATATGTTAAAGGCTGGGGAAATAGACCTTGGCGACAAAGTTAACTTTGTAGTTCCTACAGGTAACTTTGGTGATATTCTTGCAGGTTATTATGCAAAGAAGATGGGGCTTCCTGTTAATAAACTTATATGCGCGTCAAATGAAAATAATGTTTTGACAGATTTCATTCGCACAGGGGTTTATAACAAAAACAGAGATTTTCGCGTTACTGCCTCACCTTCAATGGATATACTTATTTCAAGCAACCTTGAAAGATTTTTGTATGACATCGCAGATAATAACTGTGCAACAGTAAAGGGATATATGGATGCTCTTGCTACTGAAGGCAGTTATGAAGTAAGTGACTGCATGAAGGAAAAAATCTCTCAGATACTATGGGGCGGTTGTTGTGATGATGGAGATACATTGCTTACAATAAAGGATACATTTGAAAATTATGGTTACATAATGGATACTCATACCGCAGTAGGTAAAAATGTTTATGATCAGTACCTTTTTGAAACGGGGGATATGACAAAATCTGTTATACTTTCTACTGCAAGTCCATACAAGTTTAATAACTCTGTGTTAACTGCACTTGAAGGGGAAAATGTTCTTGAAGGTAAAACCGAATTTGAACTTTTAGATTGTTTGCATGAAAAAACGTCATTGGATATTCCTAAATCTTTGGACGATTTAAGAACAAAGGAGCCGAGATTTACGGATTCTGTTGAAAAAGATAGGCTTAAGGATTTTGTATGTAACAAGTTGTTGGGGATTTAAGCCCTCAACAACCTGCTCAAAGTCATCTTGCTTTGAAAGTTTCGCAATCTGTTTCGGATGTTGTTGTGGCACTGCTTGGACCCACATTAATTTGTCCTGCCATACACTTTTTGTTGTCGTTGTACATACAATCTGTTACATGACAGCAAATACCGCAGATTTCGTTTTTATTGTTTGAGTTACAATTGTTTTGCATAAAATAACATCTCCCTTCAACAGTAGTATTATCAGCTTTTAAAAAAATATACAAAGGTGAAATTATGGCATTGTTTTCGATATCCGATTTGCATCTTTCTTTCGGTACGGACAAACCAATGGACGTTTTTGGAAAAAGATGGCAAAATTATGAAGAAAAACTGAAAACAAACTGGAATAGCTCTGTGGCGGAAACTGATGTGGTTATTGTAAATGGAGATAACTCCTGGGCAACTTACCTGGAGGATACACGTGAGGATTTTAATTTTATAAACAGTTTAAACGGAATCAAGATTATTTCAAAGGGTAACCACGACTATTGGTGGTCGACAATGAGCAAGCATGAAAAGTGGTGCAAACAAAACGGGTTTGATACCATAAAGTTTTTGCACAATAATTACTATATGTATGAGGATACTGCAATATGCGGAACAAGAGGATGGCAACTGACAAGTTGTAATGAAGATGACATGAAGGTTCATAATCGCGAACTTGAACGTCTTAAAATTTCATTAGACCTTGCAAAAAGGGAAAATCCAAAAAGTATAATCGTGGCTCTTCATTATCCGCCCGATGAACATTTCAGAAAACTTATAGAGTCGTATGATGTTGGGTTGTGTCTGTTTGGACATCTTCACTCGGCAGGGTTTAAGGATTATGAGGATTACATCATAAATCAGGTTCAATACAAATTGGTTTCATGCGATTATCTGGAATTTATTCCTTATAAAATATTTACTTGAAAAAATTTAAAAAATGTGTTATAATAATTAGATAAGATTTTGGAAGGAGCATTTTTGAAATGGCAAAATTGGAAAAGATTGAAAATAGCGTAGCGGAGTTTGAATTAGATATTACTCCAGAAAAGTTTGAAGAAGGAATGAAAAAATCATACAACAAAAATGTAAAGTACATAAACGTTCCTGGTTTCAGAAAAGGTAAAGCACCTCGCGCTATGATTGAAAAAATGTATGGTGCAGAAATTTTCTATGAAGATGCACTTAACTTTGTGTTCGGTGATGTATACGAAGAAGCAATTAAAGAGCTTGAACTTGATGTAGTTGACAAGCCTGAAATTACTGATGTATCTGAAATTAAAAAGGACGAAAATACTACACTTTCAGTTAAGGTTACTGTAAAGCCTGAAGTTAAACTTGGTAAATACAAGGGTATTAAACTTGAAAAAGTTGAGTATAATGTAAGCGACGAAGATATAGATGCAGAAATTGCCAAATTACAGGAAAGAAATTCAAGGGTTGTAGAAGTTGAAGACAGAGCGGTTGAAAAAGATGATATCGCCGTTATCGACTTTGAAGGTTTCAAAGATGGTGTTGCTTTTGCAGGTGGAGCCGGTAAGGATTTTGAACTTACAATAGGTTCAGGCCAGTTTATTCCTGGTTTTGAAGACCAGCTTATTGGGGCTAACAAGGGTGATGATGTTACAGTAAACGTAACTTTCCCTGAAGAATATCACGCAGAAGACCTTAAGGGTGCTGCAGTAGAATTCAAGGTTAAAATCAATGCAATCAAGAAAAAGGAACTTCCTGCACTTGATGATGAATTTGCAAAAGATGTTTCTGAATTTGATACATTTGAAGAGCTTAAGAATGATACAAAGGCTAAGCTTGAAAAGAATAATGCTGACAGAGCAAAGGCTGAAACAGAAGATAAAGCTATTGAGGCTGTTGCTGAAAAAACAGAAGTTGAAATTCCTGAATGTATGGTTAACCAGCAACTTGAAAATATGCTAAGAGATTACGATGCAAGACTTCAGGGTCAGGGTATTAACCTTCAGCAGTATTTCCAGATGACAGGTATGACTGCAGATTCATTCAAGGAACAGTTTAAAGAACATGCTACAAAACAGGTTAAAGTTTCTTTGACATTGGAAGCTATTGCAAAGGCTGAAAAGGTTGAAGCATCAGCAGAAGATGTTGAAGCTGAATACAACAAGATTGCGGAAAACTATCAGATGAAGGCAGAAGATATTAAAAAATTCATCCACGAAGACGATATTAAAGACGGAATCATCAACAGAAAAGTTGTTGAAATGATAGTTGAGCAGTCTAAGTAAATTATACCGCAAGGGGGAATCATAATGAGCTTGGTACCAACAGTAATTGAACAGACAAACAGAGGAGAAAGAGCATACGATATATATTCTCGCCTGCTAAAGGACAGAATCATCATTTTGGGTGAAGAAGTTAATGATGTAACTGCAGGGTTGGTTGTTGCACAGTTGTTGTTTTTGGAAGCTGAAGATCCTGATAAGGATATCAGTCTTTATATCAACAGCCCGGGTGGCAGTATAACAGCAGGTATGGCAATTTATGATACTATGCAGTATATAAAGTGCGATGTTTCTACAATTTGTATGGGTATGGCGGCAAGCATGGGCGCGTTTTTGTTGTCAGCAGGAGCAAAGGGTAAAAGATATGCACTTCCAAACAGTGAGATAATGATTCATCAGCCTCTAGGCGGAATGCAGGGACAGGCTACTGATATAAAAATCCACGCAGACAGAATTATTCGAATTAAGCAGAATTTAAATGAAATCCTTGCTAAGAATACAGGAAGACCTCTTGATGAAATCATTCGTGATACAGAAAGAGACAATTTTATGTCAGCAGAGGAAGCTGCACAATATGGACTGATAGATAAAGTTATTACAAGCAGACCATAAATATTACTCGGAGGCATATATTAAATATGAATGAAAATAATTTATCAAGGTGTTCGTTTTGCGGCAAGCCCAGCAATCAATTGATTGTTGGGCCTGACGTGGCTATATGCAGCGATTGTATTAAAGCCTGTATAAGCATTATAGAAAACGAATTTGATGATAAAATCGAAGGCGAAGAACCTAAATTTTTAAATATTCCAAAGCCTAAGGAAATAAAAGAAATTCTTGACGATTATATAATTGGTCAGGATTATGCAAAAAAACAGCTTGCGGTTGCAGTATATAACCATTATAAAAGAATTAATGCAAGCGGTGTTGACGAAGATGGTGTAGAAATTCAAAAAAGCAATATTTTGATGCTTGGGCCTACCGGTTCGGGAAAAACTTTGCTCGCACAGACTTTAGCAAAAATACTTGATGTACCTTTTGCAATTGCCGATGCAACAGCGCTTACCGAAGCCGGATATGTAGGTGAAGATGTTGAAAACATTCTGCTTAAGCTTATTCAAGCGGCAGATTACGATATTAAAAAAGCTGAAAAGGGCATTATTTATATAGATGAAATAGATAAAATTACCCGTAAGGCTGAAAATGTGTCTATTACAAGAGACGTAAGCGGCGAAGGTGTACAACAGGCGTTGCTTAAGATTTTAGAGGGCACTGTTGCATCAGTTCCGCCACAGGGTGGAAGGAAGCATCCGCAACAGGAACTTATTCCTATAGACACTACAAACATATTATTTATATGCGGCGGTGCATTTGACGGGCTTGAAAAAATAATCGGAAGCCGTATAGGAAAGAAATCTATGGGTTTTGGTGCTACTGTTGAAAGTGCCAAGAACAAAGATGTAGGAGAAATTTTCAAAGAGGTAAGACCACAGGATTTAATTAAATTTGGTATAATTCCTGAATTTATAGGCCGTGTTCCGGTAGTTGCAACGCTGGAAACTTTGGATGAGGAAGCGTTGGTTTCAATTCTGACACAACCTAAAAATGCCCTTGTAAAACAGTATAAAAAACTTTTGGGCTTAGATGATGTAGAATTGGATTTTACAGAAGATGCACTTAAGGCTGTAGCAAAAAAAGCAATTGAGTTAAAAACCGGTGCCAGAGGCTTACGTTCTATTTTGGAAGGAACTATGACGGATATAATGTTTGAAATTCCGTCTAATCAGAAGATTCAAAAGGTTACAATAACCGAAGAAAGTATTGTTGAAGGCAAATTACCAAGAATGACAGCTACGGATAATAAAAAAATCTCAAGAAAAAAATAAATTGTTATTCAAGAGGTACTATATGAAAAAGAAAAGAGTTGTTTTACTTATTATTTTAATTTTGGTTGCAATAATAATTTCTGTTGCAAGTGTTTTTACGGTTATAAACTGGAATAAGATTCATACTGCTTATTATGTTTTGACCGGCAAGGGTGCAGAACTTGAACAAAAATATGAAAAAGATGAAGAAAAATTACAGGAATCCGCAAAAGATTTGGGAATTGAAACCATAAGGCCATTAACAGAGGAAGAAAGTAACAAACTAAATAGTGGTGAAATTTCCAAGGAAGAGGCTATTGACTTGATTTTAGGAAAAAATGAAGAAACAAAGCCACCAGATAATAATGGAACAGAAAACGACAACTCAAATAGTTCTGAAAAAAAAGAAAATGCAAATAATAAGGATGAAAACAATAGCATTTCTTCTGAATATAAAGAGAAAAATGAAGAAATTTCAAGGTTGATTGGGGAACTTTATGTGTTAAAAACTCAATTTTCTGCAGACCTTACAGGAATTGAAGATTGGGTAATTGAACAATATAGGGCATTATGCAAGGAATATGGTAGCTCCGAGAATATTCCAACAAGTGTAAAAACTAAGGTAGGGAAAAGAGCATACGAAAAAGCGTTGGCACTTGAGGATGAATGCGATGTTAAGGTTAATGATATTTTAAGTAAGGTGAAAGTTCTTCTTAAAGAAACGAAGCAAAGTACAGTTATTGTTGATGAAATAAAGGCTTCCTATGAAAATGAAAAGTCGAAAGCAATATCTTATTATATGAGTCAATTCTAAGGTTTAATATAAATTGGAGGGATAAACAACATGAAAAACTTGTTTTTGAAAGTTATTTCTTTGGTGTTAGTAATAACTATGTTGGCATCATTAGGAATAACCACAAACGCGGATGAATATCCAGATGAAGGTTATTGGGCAAATGAAGCAATTAATTCGGCAATAGCCAACGGTTTACTCCGCGGAAAAGAGGATGGAAAAATACATAGTGAGGATAATCTTACCAGAGCAGAACTGGCAACTATTATGGTAAGGTCGTTTGGTGCGACTGTTAAGGCGGACATAAGCGATTATTCCGATTTGTATTCATCGGCATGGTATTATACCGACTTTGCAAAGGCGGTACAGATGAAAGTGTTTGAAGGTGACGGTACAGGACATATGCGTCCAAATGACTATATCACCAGGGAAGAAGTATTCACTGTTGTTGCCAGAGCTTTGGTTTTGAATGACACAAATTATTCTGCACTTGATAAATTCAAAGACAAGGATCAAATCAGCAGTTGGGCAAAAGGCTATATGAACATATTGACCAAGAAAGCATATGTTAACGGAGATGATTTAGGAAATGCAAATCCTAAAAAGAATATAACTCGTGCAGAATTTGCACAGTTCATGCATAATATATTCAGAAACTATTATTCTAAAGCCGATACATATACAGGAAATACAGATAGTCATAGTTCTATGATTAATGTTGGTAATGTTACATTTAAAAATGTCACTGTAAACGGAGACCTTGTAATAGGTGACGGTAATGCACAAGGCACAATCCGACTTGAAAATGTTAACATTAAAGGAAGACTTTTGGTAAGAGGTTCACAGAGAGTAGAGCTTGTAAAGACAACTGTTGGGGAAATGGTTGTTGTTAACAACTATAATACGACAGTTCACTTTGATAATTACAGGAATGAAAAGGTGTTTGAAGGTATAATTTTGAACACTAAGGCAACATTCAAACAAAGAGGCGGAGGCTCTTCAAACGCTACTTACTATACCGTAACATTCTATAAAAAGGGTACTGAAATTGGAAGGGTTGCTGTTAAAAAAGGTGAAACAATAAAAGAATCTGAAATTCCTTCAGGCAACATTAACTATGAAGGTTATGTTAAGAATTCAGCTGTATCCTCAGTTTATAGTGAAGAATATACTCACATTGTAGACTACGGTTGGTGGTATAATAATGAAGATACAGGCAAATGGGAAGAATTTACAACCGCAACAGTTGTAACAGGCGATATGGATGTTCATCTTAAGTCTCCAAAGTTTACAGCAAAAGTTGCACTTGCTGATGGCATGGCGTTTGACTTATACGCATTCTATGATCCCGAAACAAGATTTGTTGATTCAGTTAAGGACATTATATATAAAAGAGGACTTCTTACCGCCCTTAAAATCTCAGGATACTATGATAAGATAAGGGAAAAAGGCATTGTTCAAAAAGTTCTTGATACAGATGACAATATACTGATGCTTAGCTACATGATTAAGTTTGCAACTATTCTTGGCGAAGATAATGTTGAAAAATTCATCGTAGATAATGCAAAGGAAATGTTTGCAAGCGGTAATAACGAACTTCTTCATGACGCATTTGTAGAATACATTATAGCGGTTGCAAATTCCGACAATCCTGATGAAAAGAAAAAAGTACATGATTTAATGGAATCTACAATAAATCATATCTTTGAAGAGGATGAAATCAGCACAGAAACTCTTGATATTATCAGAGATTTGTGTGACGATGTTTTGAGTGATCCTGATACATTCAAGGAAGTTACAGGTTATGAGCTTGCGTCATTACCAAGTGATACAAAGACATTCGTTATAAACTACATCATCGATCAGTTGGTTAAAAATGATGATTTGTTTGCAGAAGTTGTTAAAGAAGTTACAGGTGTTGATTACACTGATACAACAACTACAAAGGATATTATCATTGCAATGGCTGAAAAAGAATTGACAGATAATTTTGATTCAACTATTGATGATATTAAAGGCAGTTACAAAACCTTGATTGTTAACACAGTTAAGAGCATGCTTGCTAACAGCAGTAACGGTTTGTATGATGAAGTGTTGTCATATGCAGTTACAGACGAAAAGGCTACTGTTATAAGCACAATCAAGACATTGTTGGAAACAGAAAACAGCTTGTATGATGAAGTTGTTGCTATAGTTGCAGACGATATTAGCTACAGAGCAATGGTTGCAGATGCTGTAGGTACAGAACTTGCTACAAATGATACTTTGTTTGAAGTTTTGACAGGTTATAATCCTGCAGTTGTTACTGACAGAGCAGCAACTATCAATACTTTGAAAGATGAAATCACTAATAACAAATCAAGCTTTGAAACTGCAATTACAGATGCGGAAAATGCAGGTTATAAGACATTTATTATTGAATCAGTTGTTTCCAAGCTTGAAACAAACGGCACATTCTTTAACACTGTGCTTGAAGAAGCGAAGGTTGATTACAAAGATACTATGGTTGACACTATGGTAGATAAGCTTGAAGAACCAAACTCACCAATGTATGACAAGGTAATTGAGCTTGCTAAGACAGATGCATATAAGCAGACAATTAAAGATGCAGTTATTAATGAAATGAACGGTACTAACGGCGATGATATGATAATTGCAATTAC
>JAZSRE010000002.1:0-2553 GCA_045538345.1 Clostridia bacterium | reverse complement strand
CAACTCCTTGGCTCACAGAACGACATGGCTACGATCCGACTTCATAGCACCTGGCATTGATGCAACTCTATATCTGTTACATAGCTTAACTGTTTCAGGGTCAAAATATGGGCTTACAATATAGTTAGCACCACTCAAAATAGCAATACGAGCTGTTTCGCTATCCATAACTGTACCTGCGCCAAGGATAATATCCTTAGGGTCATAAGCTTTAGCAACTTCTTCAATTACCTTATGTGCGTAAGGAACTGTAAATGTCATTTCGATAGCAGCAACGCCGCCTTCGATACAAGCATCAGTAATTCTCTTAGCCTGGTCTGCACTGTCTGCACGAACAACGGCAACAATACCGCAGTCAGTGATTCGTGTAATAATTTTTTCCTTATCCATTACGGAATCTCCTTTTTTCTTTGTTAATTTTTTGTCTAATCACATAAAAATTCGGAACGGTAAAACCGTTCCGAAAGCGTCATATAAATGTCGGTTCGGGCAAGTTATTACCCAAAAGCATATGTATTTGACTTAACCTTATTATTTAGGCTGTTTGCCGATGTATGCCAAGATACCACCGTCAACATAAAGAACGTGACCATTAACAGCATTTGAAGCATCTGAAGCCAAGAATACTGCAGGACCAGCAAGTTCTTCAGGATCCAACCATCTGCCTGCTGGAGTTTTAGCACAGATAAATGAATCAAACGGATGCTTTGAACCGTCAGCCTGAGGTTCTCTTAGAGGAGCTGTTTGTGGTGTAGCAATATAACCAGGGCCGATACCATTACACTGAATGTTATATTCACCATATTCTGAACAAATGTTTCTTGTAAGCATCTTAAGACCGCCCTTAGCTGCCGCATAAGCAGAAACAGTTTCACGGCCAAGTTCAGACATCATTGAGCAGATGTTAATGATTTTACCGTGGCCCTTCTTAATCATTGAAGGAATAACAGCCTTAGAAACGATAAATGGAGCATTAAGGTCAACATCGATAACCTGTCTGAATTCTGCAGCAGACATTTCGTGCATAGGAATTCTCTTGATGATACCTGCATTGTTAACCAAGATATCAATAACGCCAACTTCTTTTTCAATTGAAGCTACCATAGCGTTTACTGCGTCTTCATCTGTAACGTCACATACATAACCCTTAGCGGTAATTCCTTTTTCAGCGTATGCAGCGATACCTTTATCAACCAATTCCTGGTTGATGTCGTTAAATACAATTGTTGCGCCTGCTTCAGCAAAACCTGATGCAATAGCAAAACCGATACCGTAAGACGCACCTGTTACAAGAGCAATCTTACCTTCCAAACTAAATGGATTTTTCATTGTAAATACCTCCCAAAATATATTTCTTTTAAAACCACAAAAGTGATATTTTTTATACATATCAATAATACCACTTTATAAAAATACTGTCAATACTCAACTTTGCTCATTTGGTTAATTTTTCTGTCAATTTTTGTCGAGCTATACCTAATTGTGTTTTTTGTTGGTAAAAATTACCCAAAAAAACTCTCTTTTTGAAAAAATACTTGTAAAACCGCCAAAAATGCTTTAAAACAAAGGAATTTTAATGGTTTTTGCCGTATATAATAATATACAACAAAAACGGAGGTATTTTATGTACATACTTGCATTAAACGGAAGCATAAACAAAAACGGCAACTGCCGTTTTCTGATAGATACGGTTTTGGAAGACTGCAAAAAAATGGGCGCCGACACCGAGGTTATCAACGTTCACGAAGCGGTAATGGATTCTAAAACACCATTTTGTGTACAGTGCAGTTCCCCCTGCGAAGGAATTTGCTACAAAAACTCACTTCTTGGGGAGGCATATGAAAAGATGGCAAAAGCAGATGCAATTATCATTGCAAGCCCTGTTTATTTTGCAAACCAGTCTGCACAACTTAAAGCCTTTTGGGACCGCACATCAGCATACCGCAAGGCTTTTGCGTGGGTAGGAAAGCCCGTTGGCTTTATTGCCTGCGGACACTCTCGATTTGGCGGGCAGGAATCGACACTGCATTCTATGCAGTCTATGGCTCTTGTACAGGGTATGACTATTGTAAACAGTGGCTCCTCGCAATACGATGCCGGTCATATAGGCATTTCAGCCCAGGCTCCTGCGCAAAATGATGAATTTGCAATATCAAGATGCCATTCTATGGCTATTAGACTAATAAACGAAATCACAAAATAAGGACTGATTATATGAACGTCAGACAAATTCTTGAAAAAAGAGAAGAAGAAACACTAAGCCCCTATTCAACCCTTTCCAAAAATTCAAAGGGGAGAAACAAACCCATAGAAAAATGCGATTTGCGTACGGAATTCCAACGGGACAGAGATAGAATTATACATTCCAAGTCATTTCGCAGACTAAAGCATAAAACTCAGGTTTTTTTAACCCCTGAGGGGGACCACTACCGCACAAGACTTACCCACACCCTTGAGGTATCTCAAATTGCCCGCACAATAGCAAGGGCGCTTTCCCTTAACGAGGACCTTACCGAAGCAATTGCCTTGGGACACGACCTTGGTCACACCCCC
>JAZSRE010000040.1:0-5626 GCA_045538345.1 Clostridia bacterium | reverse complement strand
TCACACTTGATTAATTATACTACACAAATGCAATGATTGCAAGCTTTTTTAGCATTTTTTTCATTTGTAATATAATTGTAATATTTGAACCATTTATTTCCATTTTACGCAAAAATATATATTGTATTTACTATGTTTTTTCAGAAATAATAAATACAATATATAGATATTTTAAAAATGGAGAAGTGAAAATTGATATGTGAAATTATGGAACAAAAACAGGCTCCCTTGTGTTAAGGGAGCTATCAACGCAGTGAGACTGAGGGATTGTTTTTAATTTTTATTGTTTTCTATTTAATTTCATCTGACAATTACAATCCCTCCGAGTTTGCTCCACAAACCCACCTCCCTTTACACAAGGGAGGCTTTGAATATTAAAACTTTCTGCTAAATTGCTTATTTAAACTATATAACGATCTTTATCTGATTTTTTAGGAATCCATTTTTATTTGACGGTTATCTTTTTTGAAACAAGCACCTATTCCGTTGTTTTTTTACACAAAAAACAACCCCCGGGTAAAACCCGGAGGTTGAATTTTATAAAGGTTTAGAAAATCTAAACAAATTCTTATGCCTCAACATTGTTGATAACGTACAATACGTCAACTACGTCATCATCAACGAAGTACAAGTAAGCTGTAACTGTTTTGCCAGGAGCTTCTTCACCGTCGATGTACAATTCAGTAGCACCAGTATCTTTTTCTACTACGAATTCAACGTAATCCAAACCAGCGTCAACTACGTGTTTAACACGTGTTGT
Organism: Clostridia bacterium; assembly: GCA_045538345.1. Lineage (GTDB taxonomy): Bacteria > Bacillota > Clostridia > Monoglobales > Firm-18 > CAZNKU01. The sequence continues at coordinate 4,866 of JAZSRE010000040.1, read as the reverse complement.
CTTTGTGTTGTCGTATACGTATACGTTTGCATTAGCTGCAACTTTGTATTCATCATCAAGAACGATGTAGTTCTTTGTTGAGTTGATTGGTGAGAAGTATTCGCCATCATCTTCATACTTAGCAAGAGTACCCTTCTTACCATAGATACCTTCTTCAGTATCAACGATTGAAGGATCTGTTACAACTTTGAATGTTTCAACATCACCGTTAGCAGCGTATACAGGAACTACCAATGAACCTAGAGCAGGTTTCTTAGCATCATCACAAATGTATGTTACTTCTTCGCCAGCAACATAACCTGTTACACGGCATACATCGTAACCATCTTCATCTGTTGTTGTAGCTGTCTTAACAACGAATGTAGCGTTGTTTGCAGCAGGGCTGAAGTTTTCAGCAGACTTAATAACGATTGCGCCCATTACCTTGTCTTCATCGATATCGTAGATATCAACTCTGTCAAGTGTATCGCCATCTGATAGGTTCTTAAGAGCAACTACTTCAAAATCTTCATCATCTTCACCGTATGCATAGAATACAACTGTGTTTTCAGATAGATAGTGTTTAACACCGTCATTCAATTTGAATGAGTTTCTATCTTCATCATAAGCATTCAATGAAGCGTTCTGGTTAGACATTGTGAAGTATTCATCACTCTTTTCACCTACTGAAGGAACTTCAATAGCTGAAATCTGACCAGCAGCGTTTACTTTGTATGTGATAACTGTCTTTCTAAGTTTAGCAAGCTTATCTTTGTAATCTATAACCTTAACGTTGTTTTCTTTTTCACCCTTGTAACCAATTGTGATCTTGTTAGCAACTTCAAGTGTTACGATACCAGCATCTTTTGTAAGAAGCTTAGCTTTAGCGTTTTCAAAGCTTGTAGGTTCAGATACACCAATTACCATAGCATAGTTGTTGCTTCTTGTAATTGTTGCAGCATGGTAAACAACATTGTTGTTGTCGTCAAGGTAGTATGTACCTTCGTCACCAAGTTTGATAGCCTTTTCAACTTCAGCTTTAAGAGCTACTTTGTATTCTGTACCATCAACTTCGATGTATCTTTCTGTACCGCCCTTAGTACCAGAAATACCTGTAACTGTACCTGTAACTACGTTTTCAATAACTTTTGCTTCGTAGATAGATTTAGCATCTGTCTTAATGTACTTAACTGAAAGAACATCATATTCTTCAAGTGAAGCCCAATCAAGTTCAGCACCGTTAGCATCTGTCAATGTAGCTTTAACGTCACCGTTTGATTCGTCATACTTAATTCTGTTTGGAGCCAATACTGGAGCAAACTTAGCTCTAACTACTTTAGATGTAGCAGAAACTGTATCAACTACGAATACATCGTAAGCTGTTACATAAACTGTGTCATAATCAGCATCAGTTGTTGCATTGTTAAGCAATGAAAGTTCAACTGTACCGCTCATATTCTTCCAGTTAGACCAGTCAAGTTTACCAGCAAAACCGTTGTAGAATACGTTAGCACCAGCGCTGATTGAAGCCTTAGCTGTTTTGCTTTCGTTTACATAGTATTTGATTTCTGTAGATGTAAATTCGATGATATCAGCGATATCGATAACCAATGTATCAGCATTTACTTCGTAAAGTGATTTAATTGTTAGTTTGCCTTCGAATTCATCATATTCAGCAAAAAGAACAACCTTCTTACCGATGTAGTCCAAAGCATCAGATTCGCCAGCGAACATTTTGCGTGAACCCAATTCTGTCCATTCAACTTTTTCGCCATCAATTTCTTCTTCATATGTAACATATACAGGACCAATACCAAACTTGTTACGTAGACCATCTGTAACAGTAACATCAACGTAAGGAGCAGCTTTTGTGCTTGTTGAAGATTCGTCAGAAGAACCTACAACTGTACCCTGAAGCTTAATTGTGCTGTGGTTTTCAGAAAGAAGTGTCTTCTTAACATTTGTGTTACCAGATGTTGATGAGTAACCATCGTTGATAACGTACTGTGTGAATGTACCGTAACCTGACTGAGTCATTAGAGGTACATCAAGAGCGTTGAACGCGATCTGAGCAACAGCGCCTCTGTTGATAGCAACACCGTTTGTACCGTTAACTTTTGATGTAAGACCAAGTTCACCAGCTTTTGTTAGGTAACCTGTTGGGTAACCAGCTGAACCGATAGCAGGTTCATAACCAAGAGCTCTAACCATCATTGTGATAGCATCCTGGTATTCAACTAGATCTTCTGGACCAAAGTTACCATCGCCATAACCGTTGATAACGCCAGCCTGTACTGCAATGTTTACGTAACCAGCTGCCCAGTGGCTAGCAGGAACGTCAGCGAACTGTGTAGCAGCCTTTGCGCCAGCAGCCTGAGCTTCCTGACCCAAAAGTCTTACGATGATAGCTGCAAATTCAGCTCTTGTGATTTCGCCTTCTGGCTTGAATGTAGCGTCTTCATAACCTTTGATTAGGCCAAGATCAACGCCAACTTCGATTGCTGTGCTATAGCTTGATGTATCAGCAACATCTGTGAAAGATGAAGCAAATGCTACTGTAGAAAGTACCATCATGAATACAACTAGCATAGCCAAAACCTTGTTTAGATTTTTCATGTGAAAATCCTCCTTATAAAATTTTTTATTTTTCTCTCTTTAGAGATGCCGCCCAAACGGACAGCAAATCAGAATCTCTTCTGATGATGACTAAATTATAACACTTATAAACCGACTCGTCAAGTGTTGTAATAAAACTGTAAAACTTGTAATTTTACAGTAACATTACTACATACTATGTAACATTTCGGTAAAAATAAGGGGTTATAACCCGCCATCTTTTTACTTTAGCCCGCATAGGCACTCGTGTATTATAATAAATAACTTTGGTTTTGTCAAGGGTTTTTACAAAAATAATGGTACATGTAAAAAGGGACGATTTTTCGTCCCTTACAATATATAATATACAATTCCTATTAACACCGACACTATCGTCCCATAAACTATTACAGGCCCCGCTACGGAAAACATCTTTACCGCAAGCCCTGTAACAAAGCCCTCGCTTTTAAACTCCATAGCAGATGATACAATAGAATTGGCAAAGCCCGTTATGGGAACTATTGTGCCGGCCCCGCAAAACTTGCCAAGTGCACCATAAATATTTATACCCGTTAGAAACGAACCTATAAATATCATTATTACAGGTATTTCCTTTTTAACAATTTCCCCGGAAATTCCAAAGCCTGATAACACATTACTTATTATCTGTGCAACAAGGCATATTGCCCCGCCCGTTACAAATGCAACAATTGTATCCCTTACAATTCTGGACTTTGGAGATTTTTGAGATACATATTCATTATATTCCTGAGGAGTATAGTCTTTTTTCATATAAAAAATATCCTTTCTATATTATATAAGGATATTATTCACCCTAACAGATAATTTTATCCCGCATTTGTGCAAGCACCTTTTTTTCGATTCTCGAAACCTGCACCTGGGAAATTCCAAGACGGTCGGCAATTTGTGCCTGGGTTTTATCTTTGAAATATCTTAAAACAATTATCTGCCTTTCTCTTGGGGCAAGAACTGCCAGAGCCTCCTTAATTGCAATTTTGTTTACAATATCCTGTTCCATATTCTCATCACAGCCCAAAAGACTTTCGCGGTCTGCCCCGTCATCGCCGATTTTTGAATTTATAGATTCAGGCATTGCAGTTGCATCCATAGCCATAACAAGTTCTTCAACAGTTACCTGCAGACTTTCGGCAACCTCAAAAACAGTAGGTTCGCGACAAAGCTCTTTTGAAAGCCTGTCTGTAACCGCCCTGGCTTTTACGTTAAGCTCTTTAAGACTTCTGCTTACCTTAATTATACCATCGTCTCTTAAGTGCCTTTTAATTTCCCCCATTATCATAGGCACTGCATAGGTTGAAAATTTTACGTCGAAAGTTGTGTCAAACTTTTCTATTGCTTTAATAAGCCCAATACATCCAATTTGAAAAAGGTCTTCTGCCTCGGTACCTCTGTTTAAAAATTTTCGCACTATGCTCCATACAAGCCCCATATTATTGTTTACAATATATTCCCTCGCCTGTTCATCACCTTCCTTTGCTTTTATTATTGCATCATATATGTTGCCGTATTCCAAAATATCACCCCTGAAGTTTTTTGCTCATCTTAACAACAGTGCCAAGACCAAGGGAGGAGGAAACCTCTACTATATCCATAAAGGTTTCCATTACTGTAAACCCCATGCCGGACCTTTCAAGCTCTGGTCTTGAGGTGTAAAGAGGTTTTCGGGCAAGGTCTATGTCGGATATACCTCTGCCAAAATCTGTTATGGTTATGTATACTGTGTTATCTTTAATCTCGCACTCTAAATTGATGTAGCCTTCCATCCCCTCATAACCATGAACTATGGAATTAGTAACCGCCTCCGAAACTGCAGTCTTTATGTCTGCAAGTTGTTCTACGGTTATATCAAGTTGTGTAACAAAAGCCGAAACTGCCACACGGGCAAACCCTTCATTTGCCGACTTGTTTAAAAAGCAAATTTTCATCTTGTTGTTGTATGACATTTTAACCATCCTTTCTTGTCGCCGATTCTTCATCGGCGTAAATATTTATAATTCTCTTTATGCCCGACATTTCAATAAGCTTGTCCAGCCTTTTGCTTATGCCAAATGCACTGATGCTTCCACCCACAGACTGCATAAGCCTGTATCTTCCCATTATAACCCCAATTCCCGAGCTATCCATAAAGCCAACATTTGAAAAATCAAACACTATTTTATGTATGCCCCTGTGGGTTACCTGTGTGTCAATTTCAGTGCGAAGAACTGATGCATAATGCTGGTCAAGTTCTCCCGATAGCCTGACAATCATTGT
>JAZSRE010000129.1:0-7667 GCA_045538345.1 Clostridia bacterium | reverse complement strand
CGATATTGACGACTCAATTCGTGCAGGTGTTATAACCTATGATGAAATTCCTGATGAATTCAAAAAATTCTATGGCAATACAAAATCACACCGTATAAGTTCAATGATTCATTCGGTTGTTTCAACAAGTGTAAACAACCCCGAAATCAAAATGGACAAACAAAGCTTTGATATGCTTTCTAAGCTACGTCAGTTTATGTTTGATAAAGTTTATATGAACCCTTTTGTTCGCGCTGAAGAAGAACGTGCACATCACATAATATCCGAGCTTTACGAATATTTTTTGAAACACCCCGAAACAATGCCTGCCGATTACGTAAAAGACGACCTGCATCAGTCAGTTTGTGATTATATTGCGGGAATGACCGATACATACTGTGTACATAAATTTAATGAGCTTTTTGTACCCAAGTCATTTACGGTTTTTTAATGTATATGAAGCAATTTTTTGGCTGATAATATACAAAAGTGTTTTTTGTTAAAATTTTTTGTGAAAATTAAAGGGTTTTTCGTTTTTATGTCGAAATATATAAATGGCTGATTTGCGTTTTATGAAAGGAGAGGTGAATATGGCATTGTATTTTCCGGAAGACTACATTCAGGAATTAATTGACAAAAACGACATTGTTGAATACATTTCGCGAAGCGTCCACTTAAAGCGTGCCGGAAGCACCTACAAAGGTCTTTGCCCCTTTCATAAAGAAAAAACTCCTTCTTTTTCCGTTTCTTCCGACAAACAATTATTTTATTGTTTTGGTTGCGGAAAAGGGGGCACAGTTATTAACTTTGCCATGCAACAGGAAAATCTGGACTTTGTTGAGGCAGTAAAACTTCTTGCCGAAAGGTGCGGTATGGAACTTCCCGAAGACGGCACCAAAGCAAACGATAACAACCTGAAAAAAAGACAGAATATATATAAAATCAACTCTATTACGGGCAGATTTTTTTACAACAAACTCTTCGAAACCTGCGGCACAGCAGCAAGAGACTATATAAATAAAAGACAACTTGTTCCCTCCACCGTAAACCGTTTTGGTATGGGATACGCTCCCGACGGAAATGCACTGTTAAAACATTTAAGGGAACAGGGCTTTTCCGACGAGGAAATTATAGAAAGCGGTGTTGTAGGCAAGTCTGAAAACGGAGATATATACGACCGTTTCCGAAACCGCCTTATGTTCCCAATAATTGATATCAGAAAAAATGTTATTGGCTTTGGCGGACGAGTTTTAGACGACTCAAAGCCCAAATACCTCAATTCACCGGAAACCCCGGCATTTAATAAAAGTTATAACCTTTTTGGACTTAATATTGCAAAAAACACAAAAGAAGATTATTTGATTCTCGTAGAAGGGTATATGGATGTTATTCAACTTCATCAACACGGAATTGATACGGCTGTTGCCACTTTGGGAACGGCTCTTACCCCCGAGCAGGCGAGAATTATAAAAAGGCACAAGGCAAAAGTTATAACCGCCTATGACAGTGACGAAGCAGGGCAAAAGGCTACCAAAAGGGCCATTGAGCTTCTAAACGAAGAAGGTCTTAAGGTTTTTGTGCTTACAATGCCCGGAAGTAAAGACCCTGATGAATATATAAAAACAAATGGTGTTGGCGCCTTTCGCGACCTTATAGAATCTGCTCTTGAGCAAACAGAATATAAAATTAAAAAATTAAGAGAAATTTATGACATTGATGTAATTACACAAAAATCCGACTATGTCAATGCTGCCGCAAGAGAGCTTATAAAAATAAAAAGTCCTGTGGAGCAGGAACTTTACGTAAAACAAATTTCTGCCGAAACCGGAGTTTCTGCCGAAAGTATTTTTGCAGAAATGGCAAGGCTTCGTTCCATTAATCAAAAAAACGAAGAAATATCCAATTTTCAAAAGCAGTCGGTAATCACTGTAAAAAAACCTACGGATATGCAAAAATCAAGATGTATCAATGCTCAAAAACTTGTTCTTAACATAATGAGTTATCACAAAGTTCAGGCAAACTATATTATAAGCAAATTATCAGAGAAGGATTTTGATGAAGGTTTAAATCAAATTTTTTCAATACTGAAATCCACCATATTGTCAGGAGGGGTTCCCGACCCGAGAATTATTGTTTCAAACTTCCCTGACACTGCTTTGGCGGCTGAAGTATTGCATGATGACAAAAATATTGATGATGTAGAAAAAGCAACTGTTCAATCCGTAGATATTATTATAAATTATAACAAAAAAAATCTTCTTAGAAATGCACTAAAAAACGAAGAGCTATCCACATTGGACAAGCTTAATCAAATAAACGAGGTTTTAAGTAACAAAGGAAAGGGTGGAGAAAATGACAGCGAATAACAAAGACGCAAATTCCACAACAAATAAAAAGAATATTATAAAAGACCTTTTGGAAAAAGGCAAAAAGAAAGGTATGCTTACCTACAAAGAAATAAGCGATGCACTTGAGGAAATTGAAATTGAACCTTCCCAGGTAGATGCCATATACGAAAACATCGAATCTATGGGCATTGAAATCATTGGCAACATTGATGAAGAACTTGAAGCAATAAAAGAAGAAGAAACAGAAATTGATATAACAATCCCCGAAGGGATTGCCCTTGATGACCCTGTAAGAATGTATCTTAAAGAAATTGGTAAAGTTCCTCTTCTTTCTGCTGAAGAAGAACACGACCTTGCTCAAAAAATGTCAGAAGGCGACGAAGAAGCCAAAAAAATGCTTTCTGAAGCTAACCTTCGTCTGGTTGTAAGTATCGCAAAAAGATATGTAGGTAGGGGTATGCTTTTCCTTGACCTTATTCAGGAAGGTAATCTTGGTCTTATAAAAGCTGTAGAAAAGTTTGACTATCAAAAAGGCTACAAATTCAGTACTTACGCAACCTGGTGGATAAGACAGGCTATTACAAGAGCAATCGCCGACCAGGCCAGAACTATCCGTATACCTGTCCACATGGTAGAAACCATAAACAAGCTTATCCGTGTTTCAAGACAGCTTCTTCAGGAACTTGGAAGAGACCCATATCCCGAAGAAATTGCCAAGGAAATGAATCTTTCAATTGACAAAGTTCGAGAAATCCAAAAAATAGCTCAAGAACCGGTTTCCCTTGAGACACCTATTGGCGAAGAGGAAGATAGTCATCTTGGAGACTTCATCCCTGATGATGATGCTCCCGCCCCTGCAGAAGCCGCTTCATTTTCACTATTAAAAGAACAGCTTACAAGCGTTCTTTCAACTCTACAACCTCGTGAAGAAAAAGTGTTAAGACTTCGTTTTGGTCTTGATGACGGACGTGCAAGAACTCTTGAAGAAGTTGGTAAAGAATTTGAGGTAACTCGTGAGCGTATAAGACAAATTGAAGCAAAAGCTTTAAGAAAGCTTCGCCACCCAAGCCGAAGCAAAAAGCTAAAGGATTATCTGGATTAATGGATACTATAAAACTTACTCCCAGATTACAATGTGTAGCAGACTGTATAAAAAAATGCGATTTGCTTGCAGATATAGGAACAGACCACGCATACATTCCTATTTACGCTATTCAAAACCACCTTGCAAAAAAAGCTGTCGCAGGTGATGTTGTAAAGGGTCCTCTTAGCATTGCAACAGAAAATATAGTGTCCCACGGTCTTGAAAATAAAATAACTCCTGTACTTGCCAACGGACTTGACGCAGCAAAAGAAGCCGACGTTATTGTAATTGCAGGAATGGGTGGAAAATTAATCTGTGAAATTTTAGAAAATAACCTAAAAATTGCAAAAACAGCAAACTATATGGTTATACAACCAATGACCTGCAGTTATGAACTTCGCAGTTTTTTACACGAAAACGGTTTTGAAATCATTGATGAAAAACTGACTAAAGAAGAAGATAAAATTTATAGCATTTTAGTAGTAAAAAACGGTGTTGAAAAATACCATGACGATTTCTACTATCATATAGGAAAAAAACTTTTTGAAAAAAGAGATAAGTTGCTTTCTCAGTACATAAAACTACGGGCAGAGGTAATAAAAAAACAATTTAAAGGTATGAAAAGTTCCAAAGATCCCGACTTACACCAAAAAGCTAAGGAACTTGAAACCTTATATAATAGGTTTATAAAGGAGGCAGAAAGGTATGACCAAGGTAATTGATATTGTAAATTCCTTAAAAAACCTTGCTCCTGTTGAACTGGCTGAAACCTGGGATAACGTGGGCTTACTCGTAGGTAACAAAGAAAGACCTGTTAACAAAATACTTATTATGCTGGATTATGACAAACATGGTCTGGAAGAGGCCCTTGGCGTTGGTGCGGATATGATAATAACCCACCATCCTGCAATAATGAACAAGCTATCTTCCATTACCGATCCTTTGTACCTTGACCTTATTGAAAACAAAATGGCTTTGTGCTCAATGCATACAAACCTTGACAGTGCCCTGCAAGGGGTAAATCAGGTTTTGGCAGAAACTTTAGGTCTTTGCGATATAGAACCAATAGAACTTGATGGGTTGTTTGGCCGCACAGGATATATTGACGAATGTACCTTGGGTGAATTTATACAATCCATTAAATTAGCCCTTGACATAGACTGTGTCAGGTATGTTGGAAGCAAGAAAAATTCCGTTAAAAAAGTTGCTGTTGTAGGCGGTGCCGGGGCAGACTTTATACCAAATATAAAGCTTGCCGATTGTGATGTTTTTGTTACTGCCGATGTAAAATATCACCAGGCACAACTTGCAGACAAAATAGGCCTTAACATTATAGATGCAGGGCACTTTGAAACAGAAAACCCTGTAATCTACAAAGTGGCAAGGTTTTTAAGAAGCAATTTCGAAGATGTGGAAATTATCACATCTCTTCGTAACAAAAGTTATATAAAATATGAGTAGGCCAGACAGTCGCGGTGGGCTGAAATAATGCCCAACGAGGAAAGTCCGAGCTCCACAGGGCAAGGGTGCCGGTTAACTGCCGGTGAAGGCGACTTTAAGGATAGTGCAACAGAAATAAACTACCGCTTATGCGGTACAGGTGGAAAGGTGAGGTAAAAGCTCACCGGCGACCGGGAGATCGGTCGGCCGTGTAAACCCCATCCGGAGCAACACCGACCGGGAATGGCGGCCCGTCACATATTCCCAACGGGTGGCTTGAGCAGTATAGTAATATACTGCCTAGAAAGATGGCTGTCTAATACAGAACTCGGCTTACAGACCTACTCATATTTTTGTATATTTTACACAACATTGATTTTTTTTACTGTAAATTTAATCATTGACATTTATGTTATCGTTGTGTTAAAATATACTAAGATGTTAATGCGATAAAATGGAGGTTTTCAAATGGATTTTAAAACAAATTTTGCAGATATTGGTGCTTTTATAAGCAATTATTCCAGTATTATCATAATTATTGCTATTATTGGTGTTGTTGCAGGCATTGCCTGTGCGGTTATCACTAAAATAAGAAACGGCTTTGTTGAAGATGTCGTTTTTGCCGGAATCTTTGGTTTGGTTTTCAATATATTTGGTTTGCTTTTTGTTATTTTCAGAAAACCGGTTTGGAATAACCTTGGTTGGATTCCTGTTGTTGCTGCTTGGTTTTTGTTTGACGGCAACCTTGCTGCTTCTCTTATTTGTATTGCGTATTCAATAATTTGGGCAGTTTCTCAGCACGAATTACTTGAGAGAATTAAAGTAATTGAAGAATAATAAAAAGGTGTGAGTTTTCTCACACCTTTTATTTTTTTATTTTATGTATTTTTCTACTATTTTATCCACTTCTTCAACCGTTTTTGGCTTTTCAACATCACAGAAAAGATTCCACTTTTCCACAAACTCTACGGTTTCTCCCGGCTGAAGGAACGTAATAGGCCCTAATGATTCAATCTCTATAATCTTAAAGTTTGTATAGGTTTCACAGTTACAACCATTATCAGGATAAATTTCCCCATCTTCATATTCAAACTGCTTTACAAACAAATTGCCATGATTAAAATACATTGCGTATCCATCTTCATTATTGATACCAATTTTAAAAGGATTTACATTTGTTTCATCGCCTTCAGGTGATGTTGTTACGTAAATATACTTGTTATCCATATCAAAACGCTTGTCTTTCACATCATTATAAGGCCATATCATAAGTGTACGATTGCTTAAAAAACCAGTGTTTTTCTGAGAAGTAGGAAGAATTTCAAGACCTCCATGTTCAAAAACAGTAAGACACCATGGAGCAAACTCCATATCCCATTGGCCGATATTTGTGCAGTAATGTTCTACCCTCATATCCCCGTTTTCTTCCATAGTCGCAGTCATAACATTTCTTACACCCAACTTTTCAATATTTACAGAAACCGTTACGCCATTTTCAAGAATTTCGTAATCTATTGGTAAAGTGTGAGGAATATAGCTTCGTGGCATTGCTTCAGGAGACTGCCAAAGTCTGTGTCCACCCATATTCATCCATTTTTTTATTCCCCAGAACTTTTCAAGTTCTGGATGCTCAACAAAAGCTTCACCCTTAATATCTTCAACCAGTTCATTTGGTCCTCCAACCTTGGCAAGTCTTATAATTCGAGGCCCAATATCCACAGTCATTACAAACTCAATTTCTCCGTTTGTAACCTTTACGCACTTTCCCCAATGTTCGTGATTAAATTTTTCAACAGTTACTTTTGCCATTTTTATACCTCCCAAACGGTAATTTGCATATTATTTTATAATATCTGTTCCCATAAATGGTCTTAATACTTCAGGAATTGTTACTGACCCGTCTTCGTTCTGGAAATTTTCAAGTATACATGCAACTGTTCTACCAACTGCAACTCCGCTTCCGTTTAGAGTGTGTACAAATTCAGGCTTTGAATCTGCACTTCTTTTAAATTTAATATTTGCTCTTCTTGCCTGGAAGTCTTCAAAGTTAGAACACGAACTTATTTCAACATATCTTCCATAGCTTGGCATCCAAACTTCAATATCATAAGTCATAGCTGAACTAAAGCCAAGGTCTCCTGTGCAAAGTCTAACTACGCGGTATGGAATGCCAAGTGCCTGTATAACTTTTTCTGCATCATTTGTAAGTGATTCAAGTTCATCATAAGAAGTATCGGGGTTTGCAAACTTAACAAGTTCAACCTTATTAAACTGATGTTGACGAATAAGACCGCGTGTATCACGGCCAGCTGAGCCCGCTTCTGCACGGAAACATGCTGAATATGCACAATATTTAATAGGCAACTGTTCGGCCTTTAGTGTTTCGTTTCTATGCATATTTGTAACAGGAACTTCAGCTGTAGGAATAAGAAAATAATCTGTTCCTGTAACTTTATATGCATCTTCCTCAAATTTTGGTAACTGTCCTGTGCCTACCATTGAATTTCTGTGCACCATGTATGGAGGAAATACTTCTGTATAACCACTGTTTGTTGAATGAAAATCAAGGTAGAAGTTGTAAACTGCACGCTCTAATCTTGCTCCCAAGCCCTTATAAAAAGTAAATCTTGAGCCTGTAACTTTGCCTGCTGTATCAGCATCTAAGATATCAAGATTTTCACCAATTTCCCAATGTGCTTTTGGTTCAAACTCAAAAGTTCTTGGTTCTCCCCATTTTCTAATTTCTACATTGTCTTCGTCTGAAAGGCCCTTTGCAACCTTTAAGTCGGAGGCCAAGCGGTCTTAGGAAGACAAGG
>JAZSRE010000026.1:0-3281 GCA_045538345.1 Clostridia bacterium | reverse complement strand
ACCCAAAAACGAACCGGCAAAAGCAAAACCAAGCGTTATAGAATTAATTTTTTTCATAATTAAATGTTTTTCATATCAAGAACACTTGAATAATCATCTTCATAATTTTCAAGATATTCAAATATATCCTCCATATTATCGAAAAGTTTAAAAAGTGTTCTGCATTTTCCTTTCATAAATTTTTCTTCTATTGCATATTCAATCATATTATTCATTTCATTATAATAACCGTTTATATTATAAACTGCAATTGGTTTTTTGTGTCGACCAAGTTGTTTTAAAGTAAGAATTTCAAAAAACTCTTCAAAGGTACCAATACCGCCCGGTACCATAATGAAACTTTCAGCTCTATCCTCCATTATTTGCTTTCTCTGACGCATTGTATCCGTATAAATAAGTTCAGTGCAATCTTCAAACAAAACTCCGTCTACATTAAAAAAACTTGGAGAAACGCCAATTATTTCACCGCCCATAGAATATACACCACGTGCTACAGCCCCCATAAGCCCTTGTGCACCAGCACCGTAAACAAGCTTATGGCCTCTTTCGACTATCATTTTACCAAGTTTTTCAACTTCCTCAATATAACTTTTATCTATTGCGTTGCTTGATGCACCATATACACATATTTTCATAATAATACCCCTTTACCATAATATTAAATTTATGATTTCTTTATAAAATTATGATTTAAAAATTTAATTATACTATATAAAACTACCCCAACTAATAAACCAAAGCTTGATATGACCAGGTACCACAAAGAATGTACAAGCGCAGACTCATTATAGTAAATAAATACTGACGGAATAAACATAACAGCTATAACAATAGGATATAAAAATTTAATCGTATTATTTGATATGCATCCAAGTATAAGAGAAAGTAAGAATGTTGTCATAATTATTAACAACACCATTCCTATTACATCGGTAGGTCCTGCGAATAACGGAAATATATAAAACATAAAAAATTGAATAATTGTTATAATAATTTCTTTTAAATATTTTTTCATATTTAACCCCCATACGTTAAACCTTGTATTAGTTAATTTTAACACATAAATAAACAAAAGACAATATCAATTAAGATATTGTCTTTTTTAAAATTAAAGTTTATTTCTTTGTATTTTACCACTTACTGTCTTTGGCAAACTGTCACGGAATTCAACAATTCGAGGATACTTGTAAGGAGCAGTCTTTTCTTTAACATAAGTCTGAATTTCCTTTTTAAGTTCTTCTGTACCTTCAGTACCTGCCAAAAGCACAATACTTGCCTTTACAATTTGTCCGCGTACTTCATCCGGAACTGCAGACACGCCACATTCCAAAACATAAGGAAGTTCCATAATAACACTTTCAATTTCGAAAGGACCGATACGATAACCTGATGACTTAATAACATCATCTGCACGACCTACATACCAGTAATAACCATCTTCATCACACCATGCAACGTCGCCTGTATGATAGTAGCCATCATACCAAACTTCATCTGTTTTTTCTTTATCTCCATAATAACCTGTAAACAAACCACAAGGAGCACCATCTTTAACGTTAATACAAATTTCACCGGATTCAGATGTTTTAACAGGCTTTCCGTCGGAATTCAAAAGTTCAACCTTGTAAATAGGTGCAGGTTTACCCATAGCACCAATTTTATGAGGTTTACCAACAAGGTTACCAATAATCATTGTGCTTTCTGTCTGTCCAAAGCCTTCCTTAATCTGCAAGCCGGTAGCTTTTTCAAACTGACGATAAACTTCAGGATTTAACGCCTCGCCAGCAGTAGTCATATGTTCAACTGATGAAAAATCATACTTTGAAATATCTTGTTTAACCATCATTCGAAGCATTGTAGGCGGTGCACAGAATGTAGTTATTTTATGTTTAGCAAACATAGGTAAAATTTCTGCTGCATCAAAACGGTCAAAGTCATATACAAATGTAGCTGCTTCACATAACCATTGACCATATAGCTTACCCCACATAGCCTTTGCCCAACCTGTATCGGAAATTGTAAAGTGTAATCCGTCAGGGTTTACATTGTGCCAATATTTTGCAGTATGGAAATGTCCCAAAGGATATTTGTAATTATGTGCTGCAATTTTAGGATAACCTGATGTGCCCGATGTAAAGTACATAAGCATTGTATCATCACCACAAGGTGAATTTTCTGTACGTTCAAAGTGAGAACTGAAGCGTTTGTATTCTTCGTCAAAGTTTCTCCAACCTTCACGAGTACCCCCAACCATCATCTTAATTGTAAGCTTAGGGCATTTTTCTGCCGCAATATCTACCTGACGTGCAACTTCACCATCTGCTGTACATACAATTGCACTTACTCCTGCAGAATCAAATCTGTATTCCAAGTCGTGTTCCTGAAGCTGATCAACCGCAGGAATAGCTATAGCACCAAGCTTATTAAGACCAAGCATAGCAATCCAAAACTGATAATGACGTTTTAGAATAAGCATTACTCTATCACCTTTTTTAATACCAAGTGAGGCAAAATAGTTAGCACATTGGCTTGAAAGCTTACGCATATCTGTAAAAGTAAAACGACGTTCTGTCATATCTTTTGCAATATGTAGCATCGCAAGCTTGTCGGGTTCACGTCTCGAAAGCTCATCAACAAGGTCGAAGGCAAAATTAAATTTATCCTCATTTTTAAAAGTAATTGATGTAGGTGTGCCCTGTTCATCCTCTAATATATCAATATAATTATGATAAATCCTATCCTTTGTATCACGGTGAATTGAACCAATAATCTGTTCAGTAGGAACAATATCTGATACTGTAGCTTCATTAATATCAACATCTGAACGTAAAACTATAGCATAAAATTTACAATCTTGTCCATTTACTGCAATCATACCATGAGGAGTATCACTATTGTAATAAATACTATCACCAGGACCAAGTACCTCTTTATGATCTCCAACTTGTACCATAAGATGACCTTCAATAACAATATCACATTCCTGTCCTTTATGTGTGGTAAGTTCAATATCCTTACCCTGTGCAGCCTCGTCATAAGAACTTACAACATAAAGAGGTTCTGCAATACGATTTTTAAAGGTATACGCAAGGTTGTGATAAACCATACCGTGTGCCTTTGCAATCTGCTGACCTGCACCTGCACGTGTAACTGTGTAAGATTTAAGGTTAGGGCTGAAACCTTCAATAATATCTGTTACGTTAACACGAAGACCCGCCGCACAACGATAGATAAAAGCAAAGTTAAGGTCTGACTGACCATTTTCGCACTTTATGTATTCG
>JAZSRE010000027.1:0-3711 GCA_045538345.1 Clostridia bacterium | reverse complement strand
ACTAATTTTAAATTTCCTTTAATGTATTCTTCACGTGCTTTTTTGTCTCCTTGTTGAATTTTTTTGAATAGTTCATCTTTTTCTTTTTTTGTTAGTACAGGAAGTTTCGATGTGTTTACCCCGCATATTTCAACTTTGTTATTCATATATTCACACTCCGTATGTTTATATTATAATTATTGCCAACGAAGTGTTTATGTATGCAAAAAGATCTGTGTAAAAACACAGAGCTTTTATTTTAATTAGGTCTTACAATATTTCTCCAGTCAAGGTCTCCTCGTTCAAGACCATGTATCAAAACTTCAGCAGTTGCAACATTAGTTGCAATTGGAATATTATGTATATCACATAGTTTTAATAGTGTATGAATTTCAGGTTCATGCGGCATAGGTGTAAGAGGATCTCTAAAAAATAACACCAGGTCTATTTCATTGTACGCAATTCTTGCGCCTATTTGCTGATCTCCACCTTGTGGACCTGTAAGAAATTTTTGTGTTTTAAGTCCCGTAGCTTCTGAAACCAAAGAACCTGTTGTACCCGTTGCTACCAATGTGTGTTTGGACAGTATACCTGAGTATGCTATACAAAATTCTACCATAAGTTCTTTCTTTTTATCGTGTGCTATTAGTGCTACGTTCATTTTGTCATCTCCTTATTTTATCTTTTGCGAAATAAACCGAAAAATCTTTTCTTTTCATCCTTTAGAATTGGAACTTTAATACCTGAAAGCCTTTTTGCGATATTAGCATATGCCATACCTGCACGAGAACGACTTTTTAAAATAATCGGTTTTCCGATATTGTTTGAATAAATAACATCCTTTTCATCAGGAATTGCTCCTATAAGAGGTACTGCAACAATATTTATAATGTCGTCAACAGACATCATTTCACCCGACTTTACCATATCTATTCGTACTTTATTTATTATAAGATATATTTCATCAAAATGCAAGTCCTCAAGTTTAGAAATTGTCATATCCGCATCACGTACGGAAATTAGTTCAGGTGTTGCTACAATTAAAGCTTTGCTTGCTTTAGATGACATAAGTGTAAATCCATCATGTATTCCTGCAGGGCAGTCAATAAAGATAAAATCATAATATGGATTTAGCTTTTCAATTAAAGCATCTAATTTTTCCTTGTCTATATCGTCAATAGATGAATTTTGAGGAGCAGGAAGCAGGTGTAGTCCAGGATATTTTTCATCTTGTATAATTGCCTGTTCATCTGTACACCTATCATTTAATACATCATTGAAATCATAAGTTATTGAGTTTTGCATTCCAAGCACCAAGTCAAGGTTTCTAAGCCCGATATCACCATCAATCATCAATACTTTTTTTCCCATCATTGCAAGTGCAGTTGATATATTTGCGGTGGTTGTTGTTTTACCTACGCCACCTTTTCCGGAAACGATTGCTATAATTTCTGCCATATTATCATTATCCTTTCTTTTATGGTATCAATGTGTTTTGAGGGACAAGACCCTCAGTTTGATAATTTAGTTGCATATAGTACGAAATAATATTTTTTGCTATTGGAGCGGCATAGTTACCATGACCACCGTGTTCGATAACAATGGCAATGGCAATTTGCGGGTCATCAAGAGGAGCAACAGCAACAAACAAAGCATTTGCTGTTCCGTTAGGAACAGAAGCAGTACCTGTTTTTCCTCCAACCGGTATTGGATAATCTGCAAAAACATTACTTGCTGTACCTGTTTCGGAAACCGCCCTCATACCATCTATAATTGCTTTGTAGTTTTTATCACTTATTTCTATTTTTTCAACAACTTCAGGCTCGTTTTTATATATTACTTTAGAGTCAATACCGCTTTTGATTTCTTTAATTAAATGAACTTTATATCTAGTACCGCCATTAGCAAGAGTAGCTACATAATTTGCAAGTTGTAAAGGGGTAAATAGATGGTCTGACTGACCAATAGATGCTTGTAAAGTATCACCCGGATACCATACAGAATCTATTTTCTTTCTGTATTCCTTTGATGCAAAAATACCTTTGGATTCACCGGGCAGTTCAATTCCTGTAAATTCTCCCAACCCAAATTTCTTTCCATATTCAGTAAGTTTATCTATGCCCATTCGTCTTCCAACTTCATAGAAATAATAGTTACATGAGTTTTCAAGAGCTTGTACAACCGTTTGGTCCCCGTGAGTTCTTCCTGTATCTGTATAAACCCAACAAGCAGGTGTGTAATTTGATGATTCATAATAACGATATATGCCTAAATCGTTTATTATTTCGTTAGTAGTTGTAACTCCTGATTCAAGAGCAGCAACAGCAGTTAGCATTTTAAAAGTTGAACCAGGCGCATAGGTTCCAGATATTGCCCTGTTCCACATTGGTTTTGCATTATTTTCCAAAAGAGATTTATAATCCTCATTAAAAGTATTTTGATTAAAAGTGGGGTAGGAAGCAGTAGCTAAAATTTCTCCATTGTTAACATCAATTACACATACTGCACCTGCTGAAGCACCATAACTTTCGGGATTACCACTCATTTTTCTTATGGTTTCTGCCAAAGAATCTTCAGCAATTTTTTGCATATTTAAATCTAAAGTAAGAATTACGTTGTTACCGGGAATCGGTTCTTGTGTTTCAAGGATTTTCATTGTTCGGCCGTCAAAACTTTGCTCTATGTTTTGAATACCATCGGTTCCTTTTAAATATTCTTCCATAATTTTTTCGATACCATCTTTTCCAAGTGTATCATTCATTCCATAACCTTTGTACTTTAGAACATCATATTCTTCTTTATATATTCGTCCTACACGCCCTAAAATATGAGATGCTATTGTTCCGTTTACATTTGTTCTTATTGGTTCAACTGATACATTTATACCCTGGAATTTATGATTTTGTTCTCTTATTACAGAGATAACTTCCATAGGGACATCAGATGCTATGGTGTATGGTGTGCTGGAATTAAAAGAACGTAATTCCATTTCAAATCTGACGCCGGCAATTTTCCTTTTTTGTTCCTTGGTATATTTGTTTTTAATTTCATACTTTTTTATTAAAAAATCAAGAATTTCTTTTCCTGTCATTTGTTCGTCAAACTCATTTGATTTTTTAAAATTTTTTATATTTTTTTCAATTGATTCGTAGTTGTAATCAGGATTAGAAAAATTAAATTCACCATTTTCATCAAGTGGAAGTGTATCGTAATACGAAACATTATATTTGTCTAAAACATTAACAATTTCTATAATTAAATCATTTATGTTTTTGTTGTCTATATATTCTTTATATGCAACCAAATTAAACCCCATTCTGCTTGTAACAAGAGGGCGTCCGAATCTGTCTGTTATTTCACCACGTGTTGCTGTAACCGGTGTGGATTTTAATAATCTTCTTTCTGATTGTTCTCTGTATGTAACTCCATTTACAACTTGTAGGTTAAAAAGTTTTATAAAAATCAGTATTATAAGGAGTATAACCAATACAGATACAATATTAAATCTGCTATATTTGTTTTTAAACAATTATGTTATGCCTCCCTTTTAGTGTAATCAAACATTTTTGATGTAATGTAATATAGTGGAATTGAAAAAATAGTAGTATATACTGCAATAAGTAGAATTGGATTTATCAGAGCATATACAAAATTAGAAACACCCCAAATGGAAAAGTGAATAAAATGTATTGTTATTTCAATTATCAAAGTTCCAATAAAGGTGAAAATTAT
>JAZSRE010000103.1:0-2509 GCA_045538345.1 Clostridia bacterium | reverse complement strand
CGACTTATGCCTTTTTACTCGCTAACGGCTCATTTCGTTTGCTACGCAAACTTATTTGCCGGAGATTGTCTTCATAGTCGGGAACAACAATACGTCTCTGATTGCTGCAGAGTCTGTGAAAAGCATACACATTCTGTCAATACCGAAACCAATACCACCCGTTGGAGGCATACCGATTTCAAGGGCATTCATAAAGTCTTCGTCTGTTGTATTAGCTTCTTCATCACCCTGTGCCAAAAGTTCTTCCTGAGCTTTGAAACGTTCTCTCTGGTCAATTGGGTCATTAAGCTCGGAATAAGCATTTGCCATTTCCCAACCGTTCATAAAGAATTCAAAACGTTCAACATATTCAGGATTTTCAGGTTTTTTCTTTGTAAGCGGAGAAATTTCAATTGGATGATCCATTACAAAAGTAGGCTGAATCAAATGTTCCTCTGCAAATTCTTCAAAGAACAAAGCAAGAATATCACCTTTTTTGTGTCTTTCTTCATATTCAACATGGTGTTTGTCTGCAATTGCGCGTGCTTCTTCCAATGTATGTATTTCATCAAAATCAACACCTGCATATTTTTTAACTGCATCCACCATTGTAATACGTTCAAAAGGTTTGCTAAGATCCATTTCAATACCGTTATAAACAATAGTTGTTGTACCCAAAACTTCCTGTGCAACGTGACGGTACATATTTTCAGTAAGGTCCATCATACCGTGATAATCAGTATAAGCCTGGTAAAGTTCCATCAAAGTAAATTCAGGATTATGGCGAGTATCAAGACCTTCGTTTCTGAAAACTCGGCCAATTTCGTAAACTCTCTCAAGACCGCCTACAATAAGACGTTTTAAGTAAAGTTCCAAAGAAATACGAAGCTTAAAATCTTCGTCCAATGCGTTAAAATGTGTTTCAAACGGACGTGCAGCCGCACCGCCTGCATTTGCAACAAGCATAGGAGTTTCAACTTCCAAAAAGCCCTGTCCGTCAAGATATCTGCGAATTGACGCAATAATTTTTGAACGCTTGATGAAAGTATCTTTAACATCAGTATTCATAATAAGGTCAACATAACGCTGACGGTATCTTGCATCTGTATCAACAAGACCATGGAATTTTTCAGGTAGTGGCTGAAGCGACTTTGAAAGCAAAGTAACTTTTGCTACTCTAACTGATATTTCACCCTTTTCAGTAGTGAAAACTTCACCCTCAATACCTACTATATCACCAATATCATATTTTTTAATCTTGTTGTATTCTTCTTCACCAACAATATCCTTTTTAATAAAAATCTGGATATTGCCTGTAAGGTCTGCAACATTACCGAAAGAAACACTGCCCATTCTTCTTTTAGCCATCAAACGGCCCGCAATAACAACAGTCTTACCTTCGCAATCAGCATAATTATCCTTAATATCTTTAGTTGAATGAGTTCTGTCAAACTTTGTAATAACAAATGGGTCGGCATTGTTAGCAACAAGTTCTGCCAATTTTTCATGTCTGACCTTAACTACATCACCTATCTGCTGAGAATTATTATTCTTTTCTGCCATATAACTCATGCCTTTCTGTAATTTGTCTTATTTGTTAATTTCAACAACCTTAAGTTCTATTGAACCTGCAGGAGCAGGAACTTCAACAACATCCCCAACCTTTTTGCCCAAAAGTGCTGAGCCAACAGGAGATTCGTCTGAAATTTTACCATTTGAAGGGTCTGCTTCAGTAGAGCCTACAATGTTGTACTTAATTTCTTCATCAAATTCAATATCAAAAACAGTAACTGTACAACCAAGAGAAACTGTATCTGTTGATATTTCAGTTTCATCAATAACCTTAGCATTTTTTAGCATTGTTTCAATTTCAACAATACGAATTTCCATCTGTGCCTGTTTATTTTTTGCTTCATCATATTCTGAATTTTCGGAAAGGTCTCCATAACCCAAAGCAACTTTAATCTCTGCCGCAACTTCCTGACGTTTTACAGTTTTAAGATATTCAAGTTCCTTTTCTAATTTTTCCAAGCCCTCGCTTGTAAGTATAACCTGTTTAGCAGCTGCCAAAATGATCAACTCCTTAAATTTAGTACTGGATATTTTTTCACAATATTAATATTATATACAAAAAACCTATGAATGTCAAATACTTTTTTTACCTGCCAACTGCACACATTCGGCAAAAACTGTCCGTGGCATATCAAACGGAACTTTTACCCGAAACGGTATATAAAAATCCCAAACTTTTCTGTTTGATGCGGTACAAAAACTATCCCCTATCACAACACATTTTTCATCAATTACTACATCAAAATTATCAACTATAACCACCACATCACTTTTTATCTTCTCCTCATTTCCCATAACATTTATTACCGCACCATATTTTCCCATAATTTTATCGCAAAGTTCCTCTCCTTTTCGGGAACACATGGTACACAAATTTATTCTGTCACACACATCACATAACAAATCCACAAATTCTTCCGTATATGTTTTCAGGCTTTTGTCTACAAATGTAACCGAC
>JAZSRE010000142.1:0-2676 GCA_045538345.1 Clostridia bacterium | reverse complement strand
ATTCCCTCTACAAAGTGGGCTTTTAAGTATGTTATAATTTCATCTATAACATTATCATTAAACTCTTGTCTGTAGATAAAATCCCACGCTTGACTGATTAAACAGTCTTTGCATCTGTGTCTGCATCCGCTTACAAATAAGGAAACACGTATTCCGGGGCCATTTGCAATATCATTTTTTTTAATAGTAGCATAATTCATAAAATCAATCCTTAAAAAACGGACGCTTTAAAAGCGCCCGTTATTAAATTATAGGTGAAGTACTCGTTCCTTAATTTCTTGTGTTCTTCCCTGGTTCCAGAACTGTGTACCAATGTATCCGCAAGTTCTTCTTGCAACATTAAGTTTTGATTGGTCATTGTTTCCACAGTTAGGGCAAGTCCATACAAGTTTGCCGTCTGCATCTTCTTTAACTTCAATTTCACCATCAAAACCACATTCCTGACAGTAGTCACTCTTTGTGTTAAGTTCGGCATACATTATGTTGTCGTAGATAAATCTCATAACAGTAAGGACTGCTTCAAGATTATTCTGCATATTTGGAACTTCAACATAAGATATAGCACCACCTGGTGAAAGTGCCTGGAATTTTGCTTCCAATGACAATTTGTCAAAAGCATCAATATCTTCTGTTACATGTACATGGTAGCTGTTGGTGATATAATTTTTATCAGTAACACCTTTTATTATACCAAATCTGCTTTGTAGGTTTTTAGCAAACTTGTAAGTTGTACTTTCTAAAGGAGTACCATAAAGGGAATAATCGATGTTTTCCTCGGCTTTCCATTTCGCAGTGTATTCATTAAGCTTTTTCATAATTTCAAGACCTAATGCTTCACCTTCAGGTTCAGTAAGCTTTTTGCCGATAAGGCTGTATACACATTCCCAAAGACCTGCATAACCAAGAGAAATTGTTGAATATCCACCATGTAGGTATTTATCAATTTTTTCACCTTTTTCAAGTCTTAATAATGCACCGTGCTGCCACAAAATAGGAGCAGCGTCTGAAAGTGTACCTGTAAGTCTTTCATGACGGCACTGCAAAGCTCTGTGGCAAAGATCCATACGTTTATCAAAAATTTCCCAGAACTTGTCCATATCCTTATTAGCAGAAAGACCAATATCAACAAGGTTTACAGTTACAACACCCTGGTTGAATCTGCCGTAATATTTAGGCTTTCCGTTTTCGTCAATAAATGGAGTAAGGAAGCTTCTGCAACCCATACAGGTATAACAATGACCTTCACCGTTTTTATCAACTTTGTTTTGTAGCATCACTTTTTCAGAAATATAGTCAGGTACCATACGTTTAGCTGTACATTTAGCTGCAAGCTCTGTAAGGTAGTAATATTTACTGTCTTTATGGATGTTGTCTTCTTCCAAAACATATATTAGCTTTGGAAAAGCAGGAGTAATCCATACGCCTTTTTCGTTTTTAACACCCTGATAACGTTGTTTTAGTGTTTCTTCAATAACAAGGGCAAGGTCTTTCTTTTCCTGTTCGTTTTTAGCTTCGTTTAAGTACATAAATACAGTTACGAAAGGAGCCTGACCATTAGTAGTCATAAGGGTAACAACCTGGTACTGAATCATCTGTACACCGCTTCTTACTTCATCACGAAGTCTTTTTTCGGTAATTTCGTTAATTTGTTCTTCAGTAGCATTCTGGTTTATTGATTCAAATTCTGCAATAACCTGTTTTTTGATTTTTTGACGGCTGATATCAACAAATGGAGCAAGATGTGTAAGGCTTATGCTCTGTCCGCCGTACTGACAAGATGCAACCTGTGCAATAATCTGTGTTGAAATGTTACAAGCAGTTGAGAAACTGTGAGGTTTTTCAATCATAGTACCGCTTATAACTGTGCCGTTTTGAAGCATATCTTCAAGGTTTACAAGGTCGCAGTTGTGCATGTGCTGTGCAAAATAGTCGGCATCGTGGAAATGTATAATACCCTGTTCGTGTGCAGCAACAATGTCGGACGGAAGAAGAATACGTTTTGTTATATCTTTACTTACTTCACCTGCCATATAGTCACGCTGTACGCTGTTTACAGTAGGGTTTTTATTTGAGTTTTCCTGTTTAACTTCCTCGTTATTACATTCAATAAGGCTTAAAATTTGTTCGTCAGTTGTGTTTGATTTACGAACCAACGCACGATTATAACGGTATGTAATATATCGTCTTGCAACCTCAAATGCACGCTGATTCATAATCTGGTCTTCTACCATATCCTGAATTTCTTCCACACTTAGTGAACGGTTTATATTCTGAGCAGCACTTTCAACATCTTCGGCAATTCGTTTAATTTGAATAGGTGTCATTCTTACACTTGGAACAACACTGTCATTTGCTTTTGTAATAGCAATAATGATCTTTTCCGGGTCAAATATAACTTCTGCACCGCTTCGTTTAATAATCTTCATAGTATAAACTCCTTTCCTTGTTTAATGATATTTTGTAAATCATAATATTTTTTATGCACAACCTCAACATATTGTGGTTGCATGTATATTTATTATAACAATATATAGTTGCTTTGTCAATAGGCAATAACAATATATTGTGAAAATATTTTTGCGTAAAAAAAGTGAGTAAATGCTTGATTTAATGCACTTTACTCACTTTTATAAGGTAATTTGTATTTATTTTTTTGTCAATAAAATGTAATATTAT
>JAZSRE010000054.1:0-2079 GCA_045538345.1 Clostridia bacterium | reverse complement strand
CGGTTGCAAAACCCTTATCTACTGCCGAAAGGTCGGATGCAGATAATTGTTTTTTCAGTTCAATACCGGGGTATGCACGATTTTTTTCAACTTCATAAAGAACCTTCAAAGCAAGTTGTCTTGCTGTCATATAAGCAAATCTCCCACTTTAATTTTATTACCAAGTAAATAATCCTTTGCAGACATACGACGTTTACCTTCAGGCTGAACTTCAGTCAAAATTACTGACCCATCGGCACATCCTACCACTATTCCGCCTGTAAAGTTTAACACCTTGCCACATTCTCCTTTTTCAGAGCCTTTTTCTGCAAGAAAAACTTTTAACAATTTGCCGTCTGCAGTTGTCCTTGCAGCAGGGAATGGATTCATCCCCCTTACAAGATTAACTATTTCTTCTGCAGTTTTGTTCCAGTCAATTACTGTCATTGACTTGTCTATCATAGATGCGTAGCAAGAAAGACTGTCATCCTGTTTCTGTGGCACAATTTCATCTATTCTGTCTAAAGTTTCAATCAATATCTGCGGGCATATTTCTGCCATTTTGTCGTGGAGTTCTCCACCTGTCATTTTATCTGTAATTTCAATTTCCTCTTTTAAAAGCATATCCCCGGTGTCAAGGCCTTCGTTCATAAGCATTGTTGTTACGCCTGTAACCTTTTCACCATCAACTATACACCACTGTATAGGTGCCGCACCTCTGTATTTTGGTAAAAGGGACGCGTGCACATTTATACAACCGTGCTTTGGATATTCCAAAACATACTTTGGCAAAATTCTGCCATAGGCAATAACCACAATAACATCAGGATTATACTTTTCAAGTTCTGGAAGAAAAGCATTATCTTTAAATCTTGTAGGTTGAAGTACATCTATGTTATGCGTCAAGGCAAGTTCCTTTACAGGAGACATCGCCATTTTCTGTCCTCTGTTTTTCGGCTTGTCGGGCTGAGTAACCACGCAAACCACATTATGTTCTTTAATTAACGCTTCTAAACAAGGCACTGCAATATCGGGAGTACCCATAAACATTATATTCATTGTATTCACCTATCTTTCGGGTTCTACAAATTCTGTTACATGGCTTGAGAATAAAATTCCGTCAAGATGTTCAAGCTCGTGGCAGAATGCACGGGCAAGAAGGTCTTCCCCCTCATATTCGTATACATCGCCTGTTCTGTCCATTGCGCGTACAGTAACCTTTTTAGGCCTTTCAACATAACCCCATTTACCTGGCAAACTAAGGCAACCTTCAAGGTCATTTTGAGTACCTTCAGTTGTAACAATTTCAGGGTTTATAAGCTCTATAAGACCATCACCGATGTCTATTACTGCAATTCTCTTTAACACACCTACTTGAGGTGCCGCAAGGCCTACACCGCCCGAATCGTACAGGGTATCAATCATATCGTCAAGTAATGTTATAATTCTGTCATCTATTTTTTCAACCGCTCTGCACTTTTTGGAAAGCACAGGATCGCCAACCTTTACAATAGTTCTTATTGCCACTTGTAATTCCTCCTAATTCATAGAGTTGGGATTAATATCTATAAAAAGTTGATTATCACTTTTTGCATAATAATCTGCAATAGTATGCAGTAAATCCAAAAGTTCTTCTGCATTTTGGTGTCTAAGTATAATACGCCACCTGAATTTATTTTTAATTCTGCTGTATGGTGCAGGCACAGGCCCCATAACAGTAAGACCACGGACCTTAAGCCTGTTTGCAATACGTCCAAGCTCAGCCACAATGCTTTGTTCATTATCACCTTGCATCATAATGAGAATAAGGTCATTATATGGTGGATTTTTCAGCGTGGCACGTATTTTAATTTCGTTTTCATAAAAGTTCACATAATCGTGATTTTTAGCATACTCAAGGACATAATGTTCAGGCTGATACGTCTGTACAATTGCTCTGCCCTCAATTTCACCTCTGCCGGCACGTCCGCAAACCTGAGTAATAAGCCCAAAGGTGCGTTCTGCCGCACGAAAATCATCTATATTAAGAGACATATCCGCCGCAAGCACACCAACCAAAGTTACGTTTGGAAAATCAAGCCCCTTCGTAACCATCTGTGT
>JAZSRE010000023.1:0-16880 GCA_045538345.1 Clostridia bacterium | reverse complement strand
TGCATAACCAGACATATACTGACTGATTGAACTTTTGGGAATTTTGGTTATTTCAGCAAGCTCAATAGGACGTATATTCATTTTTGCCATAGCCAATTTTAAGTCGGATCGTAGCCATGTCGTTCTGTGAGCCAAGGAGTTGACTCTCTACCTTGTCTTCCTAAGACCGCTTGGCCTCCGACTTTGCATAACCAGACATATACTGACTGATTGAACTTTTGGGAATTTTGGTTATTTCAGCAAGCTCAATAGGACGTATATTCATTTTTGCCATAGCCAATTTTAATCTGTTTTTTAATTCATCAATAGGAACTGACATTTAATCACCACCTCGTAATGATATTATAGTACAAAAAGTTTAAGATGTCAACACAAAAGTTTAAAAAAGTTTAAAAAAGGGGTTGACAAGAAAAGTTTAAAATGTTAAACTATATACAAGGAGGTGAGAGAATGAGTTTCAACTATAATAAGCTAAAGGGTAAAATAATAGAAAAATACGGAACCCAAACTGCATTCGCAAAAGCCTTTGGGATGACGGATATAGCGTTTTCAAGAAAGTTAAATAACAAGGTAAGATTTTCAACAGATGACATTTTAACAATAATAGAAATGCTTGATATTCCGAAGAATGAAATCAGTGAATATTTTTTTACGGAAAAAGTTTAACAAATTAAACCTCGAGAGTAAAGAAGAGATAACGAAACAAAGAAAGGTGAGAGGACGATGGAACAAAAACCAATTACAATTAAAGTCGACTGCGAAGGTGTAGATGAAACGATGCAGAAAGTAGTATCTTTAATCGAAAAAATGCAAGAAGTTAAAACATTGGCAGATGAAATAACAACTTGCATTTCCGATTTGAATTTAAAAATTGAACTCTAAATCTACATCAATTTCATTTTGGCATATAGGGCAAATGTTGCGACCTGCTTTTACTGTGATAGTTTGTTTGCATTTAGGACATTCGACATTGTAATCACGTAAGGCTGCTTGTTCTCTTGCTTTATCAAGAATTGAGTTTTCAAGACTTTTAGTGAACTTTCGCATATCTGAACTATTGCTCAAATCATAAGACTTTGCTATACGAATCACCTCGCTTTCTATGGTGATTATACCACAAAACTACATAAAACACAATATACACTCTGTCGGTTGCCACGTGGCTAACAGTTATACAAACGGATTCCCGTCCGTAAAAATACTTTTGTCCGAAGTATACTTCTTTTCACATCCGTATAGCTGTTAGTCATCTGAGAGCCGACAGGGAAAGAAGGGAGGAATACATATGGAAAAGAGGAATTACAGAGAAATGCTTTTGTATCTTAATGAACAGGGATGCCCTGCATTGATGACACGAAAGTATGTTGCAGAGTTTTTAGGAATTGCGGTTAGTACATTGGCCAGGATAATCCGCAAAGGAAAAATAAGATTGCAGGGGTCTATGATTACCATAGGTGAGTTGGCAAATTACTTATGCGGAGGGTAAAAAATGAACATTAGGCAAAAACGCAAAGAATTAAGTGACTACTGTGATTGGCGAGGAACAACGGACCAATGCGACGGTTGCGTATTGAACTTTAAAGAATTCAGTTGTGCTTTTTCAAGTGCATCTGATGAAGAAATTGAGAAAATGTATGAAAGATATATGGAGGGATAACAAATGAGCATAGTAGTAACATCACAAGAACAGTTGGATAAGATACCTTTGGATACGGATGAGCAAATTATTATTAAGTTTGGAACGCCGTACAACAGGGCATTTGTGAAAAATAAGTACAGATACCGTGTTGTAGCTAGGGGAAATTCAAGTGTTGTAGCTAGGGGAAATTCAAGTGTTGAAGCTTGGGAAAATTCAAGTGTTGTAGCTAGGGAAAATTCAAGTGTTGTAGCTAGGGAAAATTCAAGTGTTGTAGCTTGGGAAAATTCAAGTGTTGTAGCTAGGGAAAATTCAAGTGTTGTAGCTAGGGAAAATTCAAGTGTTGTAGCTAGGGGAAATTCAAGTGTTGTAGCTAGGGAAAATTCAAGTGTTGAATGTTCTGGTAATACACAAGTGTTAGACCGAACAAGGACACACAAAATAAAAACCTATGCAAATTCAAGAATTGTATATATGCCAAAATCAATTCACGAGTTTATGGACTTTTACGGCATCAAACACACAAAGAAAAAAGCTGTATTTTATAAAGCAGTTCACAAAGAAAAAGGAATATATTTCTCGGACTTTGATAGTGATTTTGAATATGAAATAGGAAAAACAAAAAAGAGTGATAATTTTAATACCGATGTAAACGAAGATTGCGGCAAAGGAATACATATCAGTCATTTAGCCTGGGCAGTAGATTTTGGTAGAGATTGGAAAGACCTTGCGATACTTGAGGTTCAAGCAAATATTGATGAAATTATATTACCTGTAAATTCAAATGGTAAGGTAAGGGTTCAGCAAGTAAAGGTATTAAGAGAAGTTCCCTTAAATGAATGCGGATTACTTGGAAAAATATTAGAAAAACAAAGGAGATAATAATATGAAAGATATTATAAACACACTTTTAGGATTTGGTATTTACGGTCTTGTGGGTAGTATGGAATGCCATAAAATAACCATAGTAATTGGAATTATAGGTATTATGGTTATAGTTGTCATAGCTTGCCTTATAAACAGAAAAAAGTCCGCTGTATCTCGCACATACAACGGACAACACGCAAAGCGCATAAAAAACATAATTCATAATGATTATACATCATTCAAAGGCGGTATGTCAAGATGATATTTTATCAAGAAATGTCAACAAAGGAAAAAGTTATGGAAGAAGATGCTTATAACTACATTATGGAAAAGGCATCAGAAGACAATGAACTGCATAAGGAATTGAAAGATATCATTGTTGAGTGGTTTTTTTCTGGTAATTGGATAAAGGTTGAAGATGAAAATGGCTAAAAATCAATTTTTGACAGCAATTATTATAACTATACTTTGAATATTGAGGTGTAAAAATGGATAATTTGAAGAATTTAACGGAATTGATGTTCAGATACTTAACAATTAAAGAACAGGCAGAAACACTGTATGCTGAAGCAAAGAAGATTGAAAGGGATATAAAGACAGAGTTTGAGAATGTAAGGTCTTTATGCGGAACTACCGGTAAGACAATATTTGATTTTATGGAGGATGTAGTTAATGAACACGGAACAAATGAGAGATGAAATAAGCAAAGCTTATACATGGAAAAACAAAGTAAAAAAAATGACGGACAAGCAGGTTGTGGCAATTTATTTTAGCATGAAGAAAAGAGGTGTTATTTAATGGGCATTCCAGTATTAATAATGGGTGAAAGTGGTTCCGGCAAAAGTGCAAGCATGAGAAATCTTGAGCCAGATAAGGTTGGTATTTTTAATGTGGCTGCAAAGCCTTTGCCATTTAGGAAAAAGTTTGTAACGGTTAACACTGAAAATTATGAATACATAAAAAGTAAGCTTGCGGCAAATAAATTAAAAACATATGTAATTGACGATAGTCAATATCTAATGGCTTTTGAAAGTTTTGCAAGAGCAAAGGAAACAGGATATGGAAAAAATGTTGATTTGGCAAGTAATTTTAAAAACTTAATTCAGCATGTAATAAAAGGAACTACTGATGATACAATTGTCTTCTTTCTTCATCACACTGAAATTACGGATGATGGAAGGATAAAGGCTAAAACACTTGGTAAAATGCTTGATAATCAGCTTACCGTCGAGGGTTTATTTTCAATAGTGTTATTGTGTCAAAAAGATGATAGTGGATATCATTTTATAACAAATTCAAACGGAATAACAACCGCAAAATCCCCTATGGATATGTTTGATGCGGTTATTGATAACGACCTTAAAATGGTTGAAGAAACCATAAGAGAATATTATGAATTAAATAAAAAAGGAGAAAAAGAAAATGAAGAATGTTGATTTACAGAACGTTGAAGAAGCAAAGGAATTTAAAGGACTGCCAGCAGGTGGTTATGTATGTACAATTACAGCAGTTAAAGACGAGGCTGAAAAAGAATATTTAAAAATTGAGTTTGATATTTTGGAAGGCGAATTTAAGGATTATTACAGAGAGTTATATCAATCAAAGGCGTTTTGGGGTGGCAGTTTTGTTAAATCATACAAAGAAAAAGCTTTGCCGTTTTTCAAAGGTTTTATAACATCAGTTGAAAAAAGCAACCCAAATTATAAGTTTGATTATGATGAAAATACCTTGAGGGGCAAGGCAATTGGTTTGGTGCTTGGCGAGGAAGAATATACGGGCAATGACGGAACCGTAAAAACAAGGCTATATGTTAACGAAATTCACAGCGTAGACAAAATCAGAGGAAAGCAGTTTAAAGTTCCTGCATTAAAAAAACTTGCTACAACAACCAATACTCCAAGCAATGATTTTGTTCCTGTTGATGTAAATGATGACGGATTGCCGTTCTGATGAGGTGTAGCAATGACACTTATTGAAGATACAAGGCAACAAAAAGATAAGCACATAATGAAACAAAAATATTTTGCGGACAATGATATAAAAGTTGTCCGCAGTAAATTACCTGTAGGAGATTATGCAAATATAAAAAATATGTCTGTAATTGTGGATACAAAAAAAGATATTCAAGAAATTATAGGCAACGTAACCAAAGGCCATAAACGTTTTGTCAAGGAGTGCGATTTGGCAACAGACAACGATATACAACTTATTATACTTATAGAAAATAAAGATGGCATTTGTTGTGTTGAAGACCTTGATAATTGGTATAATTATCGTCTAAAATTTTCTCCTATGGCAACAACGGGTGAAAGACTTAAAAAGATATTGCAAGGTATAGAAATGCGACACGGCGTAAAATTTGAGTTTTGCACTCCGGAAGAAGCAGGGCAAAAAATTATAGAATTGTTGAGCTGATTATATGAATTTTGCAGATGAAATAACAAACAGAATAAATATGGAAGATATCTTTAATGAATACGGATTTAAACCAAACAGGGCAGGCTTTATATCTTGCCCTTTTCATTCCGAAAAAACCGCATCTTTAAAGATGTATGCAAACAAGCAGAGATTTAAATGTTTTGGTTGTGGTGAAGGTGGAAGTGTTATAGATTTTGTAATGAAGATGGAAAATCTTCCATTTAAAGGTGCAATTATCAAAATAAATGATGCTTTTGGTTTGGGATTGAAAATGAGTGGTTCTCTTACATATCGCGAAAGGCTTGAAGCTAACAGGCAGAATAAAAAAAGAATGCTCATCAGAGATATACAAAACGGATTCAAGGAAACAAGAGCAAACTATTATGAAAGTTTGGAAGATTGTTATGTGTTTTGCGACCAAATAATCAAAGAAAATGAACCTTTTAACGATTTGTTTTCAAAGGCGGTAGTTGTAAAAGCTATGTTAGTAAATGAAATAAATAATTTTCATTTGAAAGGAGGAATTTGACTTGGCAGATATTATAATTCCCGAATTTACAAGGGAAGATTTTTTGAACGGAACAGAGCCTTATAAATGGCTTTATCAATATAGAGATAATCCATTGCAAGCAAAGCAGCTTATGGTCAAAGTTAACGACCAGGCACTTTCGTTAAAAATAAGGAATTTTATCAGTATGTTCAAAGATTATTTCCAAATGATGAATAATAAATCGGGGTTGTCAATAAATAACACAACAGATTTTACGGGACAAGATATGGTATTGGATTGTGGCGAGTGGGTTTGTGATGATTTAGGCATTACCGGCACGGATAAATATGGGTTTGAATATGTAGCTTGTAATCATCCTGTATTACCAATTCAAAGACTTATAAATATTGATAGTGGTGTTGAAAAATTAAAATTGGCATACAGAAAAAACAAACAATGGCGTAGTGTTATTGCTGATAAAAAGACACTTGCAAGCACTCAGGCAATAATCAATCTTGCAGAGGTTGGTGTAGCGGTAAATAGTGAAAATGCCAAGCATCTTATACGCTATTTGTCGGATGTAGAACATTATAATTATGAGAAAATCCCGGAAGTTAATAGTGTGGGTAGATTAGGGTGGATTGATGATTACGGATTTTCACCATATGGCGAAGATTTGATTTTTGATGGGGATGTTACATATAAACATTTCTTTGAATCTGTTAAGGAACATGGTAAGAGTGAAAAGTGGTTTGATATCGTAAAACAAATAAGAAAAGGCAATACATCGGCAAGACTTATCCTTGCATCGAGCTTTGCGAGCGTACTTGTAAAACCTTGCAATTCTCTTGTGTTCTTTGTTCATCTTTGGGGAGGTACGGAAGCAGGTAAAACGGTTGCTTTAATGCTTGCTACTTCGGTATGGGCTAATCCTAAAAATGGTGAATATTGGCACACTTTTAACAGTACGGCCGTTGCACAGGAATTATCAGCAGGGTTTGTAAATTCTATGCCACTTATAATTGATGAGCTGCAGATTGTAAAAGACCGTAAGGATTTTGATACTATGATTTATCAGCTTTCCGAAGGTGTCGGACGTTCCAGAGGACAGAAAACGGGGGGACTTCAAAAGGTACAAACCTGGAATAATTGCATAATAACTACGGGTGAAATGCCAATCTCTAACAGTTCAAGCGGAGCAGGTGCAATAAACAGAGTAATTGAGATTGATTGTAAGGATTTAAAGTTATTTGATAATCCTGTAGAGGTTGCCGATACCATAAAGAAAAACTATGGTTTTGCAGGCAGAATGTTTGTTGAATTACTGCAAGACCCGGTCAATATGGAATATGCAATAAATTGTCAAAAGGATTTTTATAAGCTACTTTCAAACGGCAAGACAACGGAAAAGCAGGCAATGGCAGCGAGTGTTATTTTAACAGCTGACAAACTTATTGAGGAATGGATTTTTAAAGATGGTCAGACATTGGATATAGAGGATATAGAACCGTTTTTAATAACTAAAGATAATGTTTCTTTAAATACAAGAGCTTTGGAATACATCTATGATTGTGTTGCGATGAATATGAATAAGTTTTCGCCCGAATCAGAGTATGTGAGTGAGATTTGGGGAACAACCGACGATAAATATATCTATATCATAAAAACACAGTTTGATAAACTGATGCAGTCGGAAGGATTTAACTCTACGGCATTTTTGTCTTGGGCAAAGCGGAAATGTTATATCGTTACGGAAAAGGGGAGAACTACTAAAAAGAAGAGGATTTTACATAATCCGTGTAACTGTGTTTGCTTAATAAAGCCTGAGGATAATGCTTTGTTGGAAGAAATAGATGAAGATTCTCTTCCGTTTTAAGTGTTCCCACTGTTCCCAGTGTACTCGCCCATTTAAACAACCATATTTTATATTGATATATACATAAAATAGTAAACTTTATATGTGTGTGAAAAAATATTTTTATAGTTAAAAAAGTGGGTACAGTGGGTACACCCATTCGAAATTGCATAATATCAAGGCTTTAACTGTTCCCACTATATGGAGAACACAAGAGTACACAGAGTACATAAGGAGTTAATTATGGAACTATCAGAAGTTAAGAAATGTATGAAACATAGAAAAAAGGTCCGCTATGAGGATAAGGAATATTATGTATCTGCAGTAACGATGCGTTTGACGGATAATTGGTATTATCAGCTTGAATTACATAGGTTTGATAAAAATTCCGTAATAATCGTTGCTATGGATAAGGTTGAAATGGCGGAATAAGGATAAGAGAGGTGTGATATGTACTTACAGGATGTATTTACGGAGGAAGAGTACAAGCAGATAGTTGATGATATTCAGCAAAGGAAGTGTTTTGACTACAAATATTTTAACTTTGGAAAAGCAAAGTTTAGCATTATGATGCACGAGCTGACATTTATAGGAGTGGGCGAATGGGAAGAGGATGTACTTGTTCATTTGGGTTGGGATAATGCTCATAGTGGTAGTGGACATGGTGAAAATCCCCGTGCTATGCTTGAAAATTTTAAAACATATTCTGATGCTTGCAATTTTATAGACAAAAGGCTGATTAATTTTGTTAAGCCGGAGGATAAATATCAAGGCATAAAAGTTGAAACACAAATGAATATATTTGATTTTTTATGAGGTTGAAATGGATAAGTTAGATATTGCTATTGAAAGAATAAAAGAAGCTTCAAAAATGAGTGAGTTTTATTACAAGAAACCTTTAATGATTACATATTCAGGCGGTAAAGATAGCGATTGTATTTTGGAGCTCGCAAGGATAAGTGGTATTAAATTTGAAGTATGCCATAGTCATACAACAGCAGATGCACCCGAAACTGTAAACTATGTAAAGCAACGGTTTTATGAGTTGGAACTGCAGGGTATAAAATGTACTATTGAAATGCCGTATTATAAAGGGCAACGGATTTCAATGTGGTCTTTAATACCAATAAAAAAGATGCCCCTACAAGATTGATGAGATATTGTTGCGAGGTGCTTAAAGAAACTTCCGGTAAAAACAGAGCTATAGTTACAGGGGTAAGATGGGATGAAAGTTCTAAACGTAAATCA
This sequence comes from Clostridia bacterium, assembly GCA_045538345.1. GTDB lineage: Bacteria > Bacillota > Clostridia > Monoglobales > Firm-18 > CAZNKU01. The sequence continues at coordinate 8,366 of JAZSRE010000023.1, read as the reverse complement.
CGAGGTATATTTGAGGATATAAACAAAAATTCAGAAAAGAAGATTGTTTTAAACAATGATAATGATGACAAAAGAAAGTTGTTTGAAAGATGCGAACTGCAAGCAAAAACTGTATGCAATCCGATTGTTGATTGGCTTACTTCTGATGTGTGGGACTTTCTTAATTACAGAAAATGTCCTTGTAATCCTTTGTACAAATGTGGTTTTGACAGAGTGGGATGTGTAGGGTGTCCTATGGCTAACAAGAAAAGATACACAGAGTTTCAAATGTGGCCAAAATATAAAACATTATATATTCACGCATTTGACCGTATGGTTGATGTAAGGCTTGCTGATGGAAAACCAACAGAATGGCAGAACGGCTATGAAGTATTTCAATGGTGGATGCAAGAAAATTATAGGCAGTTGAAATTTGATTTTATGGAGTGATTAAATGACCTATGAAGAATTTTTAATAAGTAAAATTGATATAGCAGAGCAAACAGGCTTTGAGATAAATGATGAAGATGTAAATCCTATATTAAAACCGCATCAGAGGGATGCTGTAAAGTGGGCGGTTAAAGGTGGCAGACGTGCTTTGTTTGAGAGCTTTGGTCTTGGTAAGACCATACAGGCACTTGAGTATTGTCGAATAGTAACAGACAAAATAGGAGGTAAAGCTCTTATAGTTTGTCCGTTAGGTGTAAAGCAAGAGTTTAAACATGATGCCGTTGAGTTACTTGGAATTAAAGAGCCTCAATATGTGAGAAATATGGAAGAGGTAAAAGCAGCTGACACAAACATATTACTTACAAACTATGAAAGAGTAAGGGACGGTGATATTGACCCTACATATTTTACGGCCACATCATTGGATGAAGCATCTGTATTAAGGTCTTTTGGGAGCAAGACGTATCAAACATTTTTAGATAAATTTAAAGGTGTTAAATACAAGCTTGTGAATACGGCCACGCCATCACCAAATAAATTTAAAGAATTGATACATTATGCCGGGTATCTTGAAGTTATGGATACTGGACAAGCATTAACAAGATTTTTTAAAAGGGATAGCACAAAGGCAAATAACCTTACTTTGTATCCTGAAAAAGAAAATGAGTTTTGGTTGTGGGTTTCATCCTGGGCATTATTTATTACAAAGCCTTCGGATTTGGGATATGATGATACTGGATATGATTTACCACAGCTGAAAATAAACTATCACGAAATTAATGTTGACCATAAAAAAGCAGGTGCAGATAAATTTGGACAGTACAAGCTTATAAGGGACGCTGCATTGTCTTTGGTAGATGCATCAAGAGAGAAAAGGGATAGCATAGAAGATAGAGTTAAAAAGATGTGTGAAATTGTAAACGAATCACCTGCAGATAATTTTATTCTATGGCACGATTTAGAGGCTGAAAGGCATGCCATCAAGAAAGCATTGCCCGAAACGGTAGATATATACGGCAGTCAGGATATAGATATACGTGAAAAGAGGGTAATAGACTTTGCAAATGGAAAAACAAGGCTGTTTGCCACAAAGAAAGAATTATCAGGTAGCGGTTGTAATTTTCAAAAGTATTGCCACAGAGCTATATTTTTAGGGATTGATTATGAGTTCAATGACTTTATACAGGCAATACACCGTATATACAGATTTTTGCAAACTGAAGAGGTTGTTATTGACATCATATATACCGAAAGTGAAAGGGAAATATTACGTGTGTTGAAAGAAAAATGGAAACAACACGATTATATGACCGAAAAAATGATAGGTATAGTTAAAAAATACGGTCTGTCAAATACAGAATTGGCAGAAAACTTAAAAAGAAAGATGGGAGTTGAACGTGTGGAGGTAAAGGGTAATCATTTTACTGCAATAAACAATGATTGTGTAGAGGAAACAAAGAATATGTCAGACAACAGTCTTGATATGATTCTTACGTCAATCCCTTTTGGCAATCATTACGAATATTCAGCAAATTACAACGACTTTGGACACAATGAAAATACAGAGAGGTTTTTTGAACAGATGGACTATCTTTCACCGGAACTACTTCGAGCATTAAAGCCCGGCCGTGTATATGCTTGCCATGTTAAAGACAGAGTTTTATTTGGTAATGCAACAGGCACAGGTATGCCGACAATAGAACCATTTCATGCTTTGTGCATAGAACACTATATGAAACATGGTTTTCAATACTTTGGAATGATAACTGTAATTACTGATGTTGTAAGGGAAAATAATCAGACTTACAGACTTGGTTGGACAGAACAGTGCAAAGACGGTTCTAAAATGGGTGTTGGTTGCCCTGAATACATATTGCTTTTCCGTAAACTTCCTACGGATACATCAAAGGCTTATGCAGATGAGCCTGTAACAAAAACAAAGGAAGAATACACAAGAGGTCAATGGCAGTTAGATGCTCACGGATTTTGGAGGACTTCGGGCAATAGACTTGTAACCAAAGATGAAATTATGAATACACCTGTTGAAAAACTGCAGAAGGTATATAGCCTATATTCTAAAAATACTGTGTACGATTATAAACAACATGTGGAAATGGCAAATAAGCTTGATGAGGACGATAGACTACCTGCTACATTTATGGTTGTTGCACCTGCAAGTTGGTCTGAAGAGGTGTGGGATGATATAAACAGAATGAGAACATTAAACACTACTCAATCCCAAAGACGTCAGACAATGCACGTATGTCCTTTGCAGTTAGATATTGTTGAAAGGCTTATAAACAGATACTCAAATAAGGGTGATGTTATATTTGACCCGTTCGCAGGATTATTCACCGTTCCGAAATGTGCCGTGGAAATGGGAAGATACGGAATAGGCACGGAACTTAATGTTGATTATTTCCGTGATGGTGTAGGTTATCTTAAAGGTGCTGAAACGGATATTGATACACCGACTTTATTTGATTTTATAGACCAATAAAATTTAAATTTAAAAGGAGAACTACAGAATGCCTGAAACAGAAATAAAACAAAGGTTGCGTGAACACTTGAAACACTGCATAAATCATCACGGCAGAATTAACAATGATGATAGAGGTTATTGCATACGCTATATAATGGATTTTAAGCAGTGCAACAAAGCGGAAGCAGAAGAATTATATAAAGAGGTATTATATAAAGATACAATAAAAAGTGAAATTTTTGAGGGAACAGAGTTTCACAGATATATGAATGGGGAATTAGTTATTAAAACTCAAAATTGCGGTATGCTTAATATTTCAATGGAAAATATACCGAAATTGATAAAAGAACTTGAAAGGTTGGGTGAATATCATGACAGTTGAACAGTTGAAACAGTACCGAAGCATCTGTGCGGAGATTGAAGAAAAAACTATCGAACTTAACGGAAGCATTTCGAGAGATATTGTCAAAGGGTCTGACGATGAATTTCCCTACATACAACATTCGGTAGAAATATCAGGTATTGCGGATGATGAACACCTGCTACATAAAATTTCACAATTGAAGAATAAAAAAACAGAAATAGAAGAATTTGTTGATAGCATAGACGATAGCTTTACACGGAGAATATTTGAATATCGTTACATTAAAGGCAAGGTTATGCCAAGTTGGCAATCGGTAGCTTTTAAGTTCGGGGGAGGAAATACGAGCGATAATGTAAGAATGATACATAACAGATATTTACATAAAAAATAAAGTTGTTCGTTTTGTTCGTTTTTCCGTAGTATAATTGTATTATGAACAGTATTCCTCCAATATACATTTCAAAATCGTAGGAATCCAGTTTCCTTTGTATTGCGTACGGACTGGATTTATGAAGCAAGATAAGCACTTACTTTAAATGGTAGGTGCTTATTTTATACCCAAAAAGGTGATGATATGAAAGATATAAGGTGTCTTTGCAGAAGATGTGCCGATGATTACAGAATGCTTGGTTACATACTGCAAAGACAGAATGATTTTAAAGACGAATGTTCAAAGTGTAATGGCTTTGGATTTGAATACAGATTAAAGAAACCCAAACAGAGAGGTGGGAAGAGTGGCAAATGAGAAGAATTTAATACCTTTTAACGAACGAACAGAGAGCGAACAGAGAGAAATTCAATCTAAAGGCGGAAAAAAGTCAGGTGAAGTAAGACGTGAGAAAAAAGCTTTTCGAGAATTGGCTGACACTATATTATCTGCCGAAAATAAAAATGAAGAATTGATTAATATTGCTCGTTCATTTGGAATAGAAAATCCGGACAATAAAACATTAGTTGTTTTAGGGTTAACAAGAGCTGCTATATACGGAAATCATAATGCGTTTGATAGATTGCACGAACTTACAGGGGAAAAATCACAATCTTATGATACTGCTACTGTTAATGAAAATATAAACTCACTTGCTGATTTAATAAATAAACCAATGCCAAATCGTAACATAGAGGATTTTGAAGATAATGAATAAACTTGCACTATTTACACAAAGTCAAGCAGACTATTTAAAAAATACATTGCATTGTTGGTTTAATATTGCGGAAGGCGGTAAACGTGGGGGAAAAAACGTTGTACAGACATTAGCGTTTTGCATGGCATTGGAAACGCATCCCAATAAGTTACACCTTATTGCCGGAGTTTCACAGACAACAGCAAGACTAAATATTGTCGACTGTGATGGTTACGGATTATCAAATTACTTTGAGGGCAGATGCAGAGAAGGTAAATATAAAGACAGAGCTTGTTTATATGTTCAGACAAAAACAGGCGAAAAAATTATCCTTATTTCCGGCGGTGGAAAAAAAGGTGATGAAAAGTATATCAAGGGTAATACATACGGCATGGCTTATATTACAGAGGCGAATGAATGTCATCAAAACTTTATTAAAGAAGTGTTTGACCGTACATTGTCGAGTAGGGACAGAAAAATATTTCACGATTTAAACCCTAAGGCACCCAAGCATTGGTATTACGTTGATATTCTTTCGTTTCATGAGGAAAAACAGAAGAAAAATATAAAATATGGTTATAATTATGGACATTTTACTATAGCTAATAATTTGTCTGTTGATGATAAAAAGCTCAAAGAGATATTGAGTACATACGATAAACAATCAGTGTGGTACAAGCGAGATATTAAGGGTGACAGATGTATTGCAGAAGGTCTTATATATCCATTACTTGCCGATAACCCAAAACGATACAAAGTAAAAAAGGCAGACCTTCCAAGTCTACATGATTTAAACATAGGTATAGACTTTGGCGGAAATAAATCCGGACATGCTGCTGTTTTGAGCGGTATAGGTTCCGATGCTTGCTTGTATTTTTTGAAAGAAGATTACAGGAAGGCAACAGGAACAAAAGCCGAAGATGTTGTTAAGTGGTGTACAAGGAAGATAGGTGAATTTTATTCGGAATATCCTTGCCTTTTTGGTATTTATCCTGATAGTGCCGAGCAAACATATAAAAATTCTATTGCCGCAAAAACTCATCACAATGTTTATAACAGTTTAAAGAAACCAATTATTGACAGAATACGAATAATGAATTTGCTCCTTGCAAGTGACCGTGTTAGATTTGTAGAAGGTGAATGCGAAGAACTTGTAAAGGCACTTTCAGAGGCAGTATGGGTTGAAGATTCATTCGATGATGAAAGACTTGATGACGGAACTTTTAACAACGATATTATAGATGCTGCTGAATACAGCTTTGAATATAATTTGAGTTATTTTGAGAGGTGGTAACGTAATGTTTGAACAGATATGGAATTGGATAAAAAAGTTGTTTGGTACAAATAAAACTTCTACAAGCGACAGGCAACAGGCAGAAAATCAGAAATATGCTGATGAATATACAGATATATCAAAAATAAACTTTAATGCGATATTTTCCAACAGACTTGCTACAAAAGCAATGGCTGACAGTACCGTTGAAATACCTGCAGACAACAAAAGAGCAGAGTTATTAAATAATGCTTTGCAGGATGTATGGAATAAAATTAAGAAAATAACTGCTGCATCATTAGGTGTGGGTGGTTGTTTATTGGTGCCTTATGTACAAGATGGTCAAATATTGTTTAATACCGTGAAACAAAACAGGCTATTGATTAACGGCCGTAAAGGCGATAAGATAACAAATGCTACTGTTCTTGCGGATAGTACAGTTGTAAACAACAACCTGTATTACCGTTTTACTAATTATGCGGTTGAGGGCAATACCTTATACATAACCAACAAAGTTACCAATGCAAGCGGTGGTATTGCAACAGTCGAAGAATGGAAAGATATTAAGGATATGGCAATTACAAATGTTGATAGGGTTTTATTTGGTTTTATAAAATCCCCTGTTGACAATCGTAAAAGCAGTGATGAATATGGAGTTCCTATAACTTATGGTTGCCAGGAAACAATAGAAGACATAAGAAAATGTCTTGAGCAAATCCGTGATGAATACGAACTCAAAGAGGTACGTCTTCAAGTTGACGACAGGACATTGGATAAAGACCCCAAAACAGGCAAACCGACACTTAAAAGCAAATTATTTATGAAAGGTCATTCTGCGGATGGCGAACTTTTTAACATCTTCGACCCCGCCATACGTGATAGTGCATTTTATGCAAGACTTATTAATTTATTTGAGTTACTTGAAAAACAGGTGGGTACAAGTAAGGGCATATTGTCTGCACCTGCAACACACGGTGCAACTGCAACTGAAATAAGGACCGCTAATGAAGATACATTTGAGTTAGTAAATGATATAAGGGACGCGATTGAAAAAGGTGTTGAGGATTATATTCATGCTTGTGATGTACTTGCAAATTATTATAATCTGTCACCTCAGGGCGAATATGATATAAAATACGATTGGTCCTATGCTATGGTTGAAAGCACAACGGAAACCTGGCAACAGATGAGGGATTTGCAAAGTGTAGGTGGTTTAAGTAAGGCTGAATTGAGAGCTTGGCAGACTGGCGAGGATTTAGAAACTGCTCAAACCAAAGTTGATGAAATAACAGCAAGAGAGCCAAGTTTGCAAACGCTTCTTGGAATGGATGAAGGAGTCTCTAACCCCCCCCGAAACAATGAAAACAAGCATATCAAAAGAAATTGACGATACTGTTACAAAACAGTTAAATGGTGCACAGACACAGTCATTAATCAATATAGTTATGCAGTATAAACAAGGGGTATTGACAGAAGGTCAGGCTATAAACATTATATCCACATCTATAGGTGTTTCTAAAGACCAAGCGACAGAATTATTAAGGGCGTGATAAATTGCTCAATGAAAATCAGTTGGAATTACTTCCGGAAAGAATATATCAACGGCTTAATGCAATAAATGCAGAATATCTTGAAAGAATAGGCGGTGTTATTAAAGAAATAGGCGAACTTCGTCCTTCTGATGTACATAAATTACAACAGATGCGGCGTTATGGGTCTAATGTTGATGATATTGTCAATAAACTTGCAAAGGCAAGCGATAAGAATGTTGCAGAAATATACGAAATGTTTGATATAGTCGCGAAAGAAAATTACAATTATGCAGAGCCTTTTTATAAGGCTAAAGGTAAAGCTTTTATTCCCTATGAGGACAATACCAAATTGCAAAGATATGTTAAATCCCTTGCGAAGCAGACAGTAGATGAGTATAAAAACATTACACAACATACCGCCTTTGCTATATTTGATAAGGGCGGTAATATTGCGCCTTTATTTGAGGCTAACAACGGCAAGGTTGCAACATCACTTTCAGAAACATATACAAAAGTTATTGATTATGCCGTTACTAAAGCGCAAACTGGTGTTACCGATTACAAATCGGCTATGCGAAGTACATTAAAAGCATTGGCTGACAGTGGTATCCGTACAGTTGATTATGCAAAAGGCTACTCAAGGCGGTTAGATTCCGCCGTAAGACAAAATATCCTTTGGGGTTTAAAACAATGCAACCAAAACACCGCAGACCAGATAGGCGAAGATTTCGGAGCTGACGGATACGAAATAAGTTATCATTCCCACCCAAGACCAAGCCACGAGGATATGGGCGGTAAAACATATGCAAAAGGTAAGGCAAGAACTGTAAATGGTGTGTATTATCCTTCCTTTGAGGAAAAGACAAAGGCTTTGCTTGAAGAATACGGATGCTTACACTTTAAATTTTCCGTCTTGCTTGGTGTTTCTACACCTGCACATACAAAGGAACAACTTGCACAATTAAAAGCAAATGACAAGAAAACATTTGAATTTGAAGGTAAGAAATATACCAAGTATGAGGCATCGCAAATACAGAGTAGGCTTGAAAGTGCTATAAAACGGCAAAAAGACAGGCAAATAATTGCGAAAGCCGCAGGATGTGAAGAATTAAGACAACAGGCACAGTACAAATTAAATCTTCTTACAAGTAAATATGCAAAA
>JAZSRE010000102.1:0-22336 GCA_045538345.1 Clostridia bacterium | reverse complement strand
GGTAATATTGCACGTACCTGTGCATTAACAGGTGCAAGACTCCATATAGTAAAACCGATGGGGTTTGAAATTGACGACCGGCAGCTTAAAAGAGCAGGTCTCGATTACTGGCATCTTCTTGATATTACCTACTATGAAAGCCTTGATGAATTTATGGAAATCCATAAAGATGATACAATGTTTTATTTTACTACTAAAGCACCGAGAGCATATACCGAAGTTGATTTTCCCGACGAAGTTTATTTGTTGTTTGGAAAAGAAACAAAGGGTTTACCTGAGGATTTTTTGAAAAAGAATTACGATGACAGGTGCGTAAGAATACCTATGATAGATGAAGCAAGGTCGCTTAATTTGTCAAATGCGGTAGCTATTGCCACTTACGAATTTTTAAGGCAAAAGAATTTTTCGGAATTGTTGCAGGAGGGAAAACTACATGGCACATATTAAAATTATTACTGATTCAGCAAGTGATATACCAAAATATTTGGTGGATAAGTATAATATAGGGTACTTGCCCATCTGTGTTGTAATGGATGGCAAGGTGTATCATGACAGATACGACCTTGATGGAAGAGAATATATGAAAAGTCTTCCCGAAAGGGAAGAAATTCCTACTACAAGTATGGTTCCGTTGGAATTGATGGAAAAGGAATTTCGAGCTAATCTTGATTGTTATGATTACCAGATTTTTGTTACTATGTCTGCAAAAGCAAGCGGTGGTAACAATGCGGCACATCTTTTGAAGGAACAGATTGAAGATGAAATTGGACACGAATCAAACATTATTGTACTTGACAGTGAAAAGTATTCAATGTTGTTTGGTAAAGATGTTGTAAAAATGGCAGAGCTTGCTTTTAACGGAGCTTCCCTTGAAGAAATTATGGAAGCTTTTGAAAAGGGAAAGAAAATAGGTAACGCATTCTTTATAGTAGATGACCTTAAGCATTTGCAAAAGGGTGGCAGAATAAAGGCAACTACTGCATTAATAGGCGGTATGCTTGGTATAAAACCAATTCTTACCATAAATGATGGGTTGGTTGAAAATATAGGTAAAGAACGAGGAATGCAAAAGTCTTTAAACAAAATCGTAAATATGACAGCGGAGGTTTATGATATCGAAAACAAGCCAAAAATATGGCTTGCTAACGGATATGCAGACGAAAGTTGTAATATGGCTATTGATTTATTGAAAGAAAAACTTGGCGATGTTGAAATAGAAATGTTTGACTTGGGTTGCATAATAGGAACCCATACGGGACCGGGAGTTATCGGTATTATATTTGATATGAAAGGAGAATAGGCGTTTGAGGATTTTAATGGTATTAATGGGACTTGAAATCGGTGGTGCTGAAACTCATGTTGCAGAGCTGGCAATTGAACTTTCCAGACGAGGACATGAAATTCATATAGTATCAAATGGTGGAGTCTTTGAAGAAGAAATTGCCAAATACAATATAGTGCACCACAAGTTGCCCCTGCATACCAAGAAACCTTCCAGCCTTTTAGAATCATATTACGGGTTGAAGAAAATTATAAAAAACAACAACTTTGACCTTGTACATGCCCATGCGAGAATTCCGGGGTTTATCTGTGGTTTATTACACAAAAAACTTAAGTTCAGATTTATCACAACGGCACATTGGGTATTTAAAACCAATTTTGCTTTAAAGCATATTACAAATTGGGGAGAATATTCTGTTGCGGTAAGTAATGATATAAAAAATTATCTCATTGACAGATATAATTATCCTGAAAACAAAATTTCTGTTACAATAAACGGAATTGATACAGAAAAGTTTTCAGGCGGTACGGATTTTTCGGATGTGGCGGAAGAATTTAATCTTTTAAAAAACAAAAAGAGAATTGTTTATGTAAGCCGTATGGATGAGGACAGAAGCGCAGTTGCATTTAATCTTTTGAATGTAACGCCTAAGCTTGTGGGAAAATATCCCGACCTTGAAGTGGTAATTGTAGGTGGAGGAAATGATTACAACCGCCTTCTTAAAAAAGTTGACCAGGTTAACAATGAGGTTGGACATAGGGTTGCTATTACCACAAACGGAAGAACAGATATTAATAAATTTGTTGCATCAGGGGATATGTTTATTGGCGTTTCGCGAGCAGCACTAGAGGCAATGTCTGCTCAAAAACCTGTTATAATTGCGGGAAATGAGGGCTACATAGGCGTATTTGAACAGGATAAAATTGACGTTTGTATTAAAACTAATTTCTGTTGCCGTGGTTGTATTATGCCAACAGATGATGTTTTGTTTGGTGATATATGCCGTATTCTTGACAGTGGGGATATGGATAAAATGGGCAAATTCAACAGGCAGTTTGTTATGGATAATTATTCTGTGGCAAAAATGGTTGATGATTACGAATTTGCATATAAAACATTGCTTAAAAAGAATCCTTTCCGTAAAAATGATGTGGTTATTTCCGGTTATTACGGGTACAGAAACATAGGTGACGACTCAATGCTTAAGGCTATAATTCAAGGCCTTAAGGAGCAAAAACCTGACGTGACAATAACTGTACTTTCAAAAAAACCTTTTGAAACAAGCAGTTTTTATAATGTTAAGAGTATTCACAGATTTAATCTTTTTAAAATAATCAGAATAATGAAGCATTCTCGATTGCTGATAAGCGGTGGAGGAAGCTTGTTGCAGGATGTTACAAGTTCACATTCTTACAGATATTATTCGGCAATTATAAAACTTGCACTTAAATATGGTGCAAAGGTTATGGTTTATGCCAATGGTATAGGACCAATTACTTCCGGAAAAAACATATTAGATTGTAAGAATATTCTGGAAAAGGTTAATACAATAACCCTTCGTGATAATCAGTCTTTGGAAACTGTAAAAAATATAGGGGTATCAAGTAAGGTGCATGTTTCGGCAGACCCTGCATTGTCTTTGGTTCCAACAAATGACGGATACAAAGAGGATGTTCCCTATTTCATAGTGTCCGTAAGAAAGTGGAAAAACCTACCTGAGGATTTTGAAGATAAAATTGCAGATGTGTTTAAAAAAATAAAGGATGAATATAACTTGTTGCCTGTATTGGTGCCAATGCAGGGGTGGATGGATAATGAAATATGTAAGAAGGTTGCACAAAAATGTCAGGGTAAGTTTGTGCCTGCTTTTACAAAGGCGGAAAACTTAATTGAGTATATTAAAAATAGTGAGTTTGTTGTTGGTATGAGGCTTCATTCTCTTATATATTCATTTAGTGTAAATGTACCTGTTGCTGCACTTTCCTATGACCCTAAGGTGGATGCAATTGTGCAGGAGTGGGATTGTTGTACGGCATTTGATGTAAAAAATATTGATGCTATTGAAATGAAAAAGCAAATAGAATATATAATTAAAAATAGGGACGAATTATCCGAAAAAATAGCAAATATCACTGCGATTATGAAAGAAAGAAATGTCCGTGATGCGAAGGAAGCTGTAAAGCTCATGGAATTTTAATAAAGAAACGGAGGAATAGATTATGAAATTTGGTTTTGGCGATTGGTTTAAAATCAGCAACGATATAGGTATCGACCTTGGTACTGCATCTGTGTTGGTTTATGTAAAAGGTAAAGGAATAGTTTTGGAAGAGCCTTCTGTGGTAGCTATGGATACTACAAACAAACATCTTTTGGCAGTTGGTGAAGAGGCAAGACGTATGCTTGGTCGTACACCGGGCAATATTGTTGCTATAAGACCTCTTAGAGATGGTGTTATTTCCGACTACGATATGACAGAAAAAATGTTAAGACACTTCCTTGATAAGGTTTGCAAAAAAAGAATTTTCAAGCCACGTGTTATGATCTGTGTACCAAGCGGAGTTTCTGAAGTTGAAGAAAGGGCAGTTATTGACGCTGCAACTCAGGCAGGTGCAAGCAAAACATATTTAATTGAAGAACCTATTGCAGGTGCAATTGGTGCAGGTATTGATATTGCAAAGCCAAGCGGTACAATGATTGTTGATATTGGTGGCGGTACAACTGATATAGCTGTTATTTCACTTGGTGGCATTGTTGTATCTGAATCAATTAAAGTTGCCGGTGATAAATTTGACGAAGCAATTATAAAATATATTAGAAAGAAGCATAATATACTTATAGGTGAACGTACAGCCGAACAGTTAAAGATAAATATTGGTTGCGTTTTTGAAAGAACAGAAGAAGATAAGATGATTCGTATGGAATCCACCGAAATTCGAGGCAGAAGTCTTGTGTCAGGCTTGCCTAAGACTATTACAATAACTGCTGATGAAATGTTTGAAGCTTTTGAAGAACCTGCTTTTCAGATTGTTGATGCAGTTAAATCTGTCCTTGAACAGACACCACCTGAATTGGTTGGTGATATCAGTGAAAAGGGTATAGTTATGACGGGCGGCGGTTCGCTTATCTGGGGTCTTGACAAACTTATTGCTCATGAAACAGGAATTCAGTGTAGTGTAGCTGATAACCCTATATCATGTGTTGCTATTGGTACAGGCAAGTCATTGGAAATGCTTGACGTACTTATGGAAAGTAAAACAAGAAATAAATATAAAATTCAATAACGAATTTTTGGATTTTTAAAATCCTGTTGATTTTAATTATATAATATGCAGTTATAGTAATTAAAAAAGTTTTTTATGTACGGAAAATAAATGAATTATGGAGGTTAAAACGTGGCAAAAAAACAAAATTTAAGAATTATCCCTCTTGGTGGTCTGGAAGAGATCGGCAAAAACATTACGGTATTTGAATACGGTAATGATATAGTGGTTCTGGACTGCGGTATGGCATTCCCTGATGAAGAAATGCCGGGTGTGGATATTGTAATACCTGATTTTACTTACCTTGAAAAAAATCGGGAAAGGATAAGGGCAGTTGTGCTTACCCACGGTCATGAGGACCATATAGGAGCACTGCCATATTTTCTAAGCAAGATAAATGTGCCTGTTTACGGCACAAGGCTTACAATAGGGCTTGTACAAAACAAGCTTAAGGAACATGGACTTGAAAAAACAGTAAAATTACACAGCGTATTGCCGGGTAATATTTTAAAGCTTGGTGAGTTAAGGGTTGAATTTATAAGAAGCAACCATAGTATTCCCGACGCGGCGGCAATAGCTTTTCACACTCCCGTAGGTGTAATATTGCATACAGGCGATTTTAAAATAGATTCCACACCTATTGAAGGAAAAATGATTGATTTAAAACGTATTGGTGAACTTGGCAAAAAGGGCATTCTTGCCCTTATGTCAGACAGTACAAATGCAGAACGTTCAGGATATACTATGAGCGAAAGCACAGTGGGTGCTACTTTTGATGAAATATTCAGAAACAACCAGAAAAATCGTATTATTGTAGCAACCTTTGCTTCAAATATTCACAGAATGCAACAAATAGTTAATTCTGCAGTTCAGTATGGCAGAAAAATTGCTTTATCAGGACGCAGTATTGTTAATGTTGTATCTGTTGCGGTAGAACTGGGGCATATGAAGGTACCCAAGGGGACATTGATTGATATTGATGAAATTACAAATTATCCACCACATAAGTTGGTTATAATAACAACAGGCAGTCAGGGAGAAGCTATGAGTGCTCTTACAAGAATGGCTTATTCCGAACATAGGAAGGTAACGCTTGGTTCTAAGGACACGGTAATAATTTCTGCAAACCCTATTCCGGGAAATGAAAAGGCTGTGTCAAAGGTTATAAATGAACTTTACAAGCTTGGCACTAATGTTATTTACGAGGCTTTGGCGGATATTCATGTTTCGGGGCACGCATGCGCGGAAGAACTTAAGATTATAATGAACCTTGCAAATCCTAAGTTTTTTATCCCTGTTCATGGTGAATACAGACATCTTTATCACCATTCTGCAATTGCTCAGAAAATGGGTATACCCGAAAAAAATATAATAAAACTTCAAATAGGAAGTGTTTTGGAACTTAATGGTGAAAAGTTTAAAATTAATGGTTCTGTTCCTTCGGGAAGAACACTTGTTGATGGTCTTGGTGTGGGTGATGTTGGGAACATTGTTTTAAGAGACAGAAAGTTGCTGGCAGAAGATGGCATAATAATAGTTGTTGTTACGCTGGATTCCCATTCTCACGAAATTGTATCAGGGCCTGATGTAGTTTCAAGAGGATTTGTGTATATGCGTGAAAGTGAAGACCTAATGGAAAATATCCGTGAGTGTGCACAAAAGTCTATAGAAAAATGTAATTACAGACGCAATAGCGACTGGAATACAATGAAGACTAAAATTAAAGGCGATCTGGGGGATTATTTGTATTATAAAACCAAGAGAAAGCCAATGATTTTACCGGTTATAATGGAAGTTTAAGGAGGAATTTCTGTGGAAAACAATAATATTTATTCTTCACAGCAACAGCTGGATTTGCAATCAGGCGTAAATTCATATATTTCGAAGGTTTTCGGCACAATGTTTTTGGGCTTGCTGATTACTGCTATAGCTGCATTGTTTACGGTAACAAGCCAAACGATGCTTGGGCTTTTATACGGCAGTTCAATGGTGTTTGTTTTTGCAATTGCAGAACTTGTGCTTGTAATAGTGCTTTCTGCAAGAATTACTAAAATAAAATATTTTACTGCACTTATTATGTATTATGCCTATGCAATTTTAAATGGCATTACTCTTTCAAGTATATTTTTTGTTTATGATATGGGGGTAGTGTATACAGCATTTTTAACTGCGTCAATATCCTTTGGAATAATGGCAATATACGGAAGCACAACAAAAAAAGACCTGACAAAAATAGGCAGTATGCTTGTAATGCTTCTTGTTGGTATCCTGGTAGCGTCACTGATAAACATTTTTGTTGGAAGTGAAATTTTCGACCTTGTTATTTCCTTTATTGCGGTTGCGGTGTTTGTAGGTTTGGTTGCTTTTGATACTCAAAAGCTTAAATCATACTACTTCGCATCTTTAAATGACTATCAGTTGCAAAGAAAAATTGGCATTATGGGTGCGTTATCATTATATCTTGACTTTATAAACATATTCTTATATCTTTTAAGGATATTTGGTAACAGAAGAAATTAATAAACCTTTTTAGGAGGAAAAAATATGGCTATTAAAATTATTACAGATTCCGCCTGCGATATTACCAAGGATATGGAGTCAAAGTACAATGTAGAAATTATTCCCTTACAGGTGGAAATAGAAGGAACTTTATATAAAGACCGTGAGGAAATTGAACCGCTTGCAGTTTACGAGAAGATGAGGGCGGGAGCTGCGCCTAAAACCTCGCTGGTTGTAAGTGACAGGCTTATGGATAGTTTTGTCAGTCACGCAAAAGCAGGGGATGAGGTTATTTACATTTCATTTTCATCTGCCCTTTCAGGGTCTTACAACCTTGTTAAATTAACGGCAGATGACGTTTGTTTGGAATATCCTGATTTTAAAATTGAGGTTATTGATTCAAAATGTGCTTCCTTTGGTCAGGGTATGGTAGTTTTGTTTGCAATGCAAGCTCTTGAAAACGGAATGGGTTATGACGCACTGGTTGAAAAAATCCGTTTGTGGAGCGACAATATGGAACATATTTTTACAGTTGATGATCTTGAGTACTTATACCGCGGCGGCCGTGTCAGCAAAACAAGTAAAGTTCTTGGTGGGCTTTTGGGAATTAAACCAGTTTTGCATGTTAGCGACGAAGGTAAACTTGTGCCTTTGGAAAAATGCAGGGGTATTAAGAAAACCCTTACACGTATGGTAGATATGATGGGTGAGATTAATCCCAATGTAGGCAGTGAAGTTGTTGGTATTATTCATGCAGATTCTGCAGAAGTGGCAGAGGAAGTTCGCAATATGGTTGTTGAAAAATATGGTTGTAATGATATACTTATGTCAGAACTTGGTGCGGTTATAGGTGCACATGCAGGTCCTGGTACAATAGCTATATTCTTCTTAAGCTAATAAAAAAGGAGTTGTTTAACAACTCCTTTTTTATTTATTCTGCTAATTTTTCGGGTTCGGCATATTCAACACCAAATGTTTCAACAGTAACTTTTTTCATTACTTGAGGGACAGTTGGTTTGTCGCTAAAGTCAGTAGGTTGCTTTACAATGTTTAAAACAACGTCAATACCTTCTGTAACCTTGCCGAATGTGGCGTAGTCTCCATCAAGGAAAGGGCAGTCGGCAACCATAATGAAAAACTGGCTTCCTGCACTGTCGAGAGGCATTGCGCGTCTTGCCATTGAAAGTACACCCAATGTATGTTTAAGGTCATTCTTAAACCCATTGTTTGTAAATTCTCCCTTTATGCAATAACCCGGGCCACCCATACCATTACCCATAGGGTCTCCGCCCTGAATCATAAAGTCTTGAATGCAACGGTGGAAAATTAATCCGTCATAAAAGCCCTTTTTAATTAGTGAAATAAAGTTATTTACTGTATTTGGTGCAATTTCGGGATAAAGTTCAGCCTTAATCTGTGCACCGTTTTCCATTTCGATTGTTACTATTGGATTACTCATTTTTTATTCTCCTTATTGTAATTTTTCTGCTTCAGGATATTTAATTCCCTTTGTATCTACTTTTATTGTTTTTATAATTTGCGGTGTTAGTGGTTTGTCATTTGCATCAGTTTCGTTTGCAACTATTGCGTCTGCAACTTCCATACCGCTTATTACTTTACCAAATGAAGCATAGTCGCCGTCAAGATAAGGATAATCTTCTACCATAATAAAGAACTGACTTCCTGCACTGTCAAGAGGATAACTTTGCCTTGCCATTGAAATAACGCCACGTTCGTGTTTTAAAGTATTTTCAAACCCATTGTTTGTAAATTCACCTTTAATTGTATATCCGGGGCCACCCATGCCTGTACCTTCGGGACAACCGCCTTGAATCATAAAGCCCGGAATACAACGGTGGAAAATTAATCCGTCATAATAACCGCTGTTTGCAAGCTCTATAAAATTACAAACTGTATTCGGTGCAACTTTGGGGTAAAGCTCTATTTTTATTATGCCCCCATTTTCCATTTCAATTGTTGCTATTGGGTTTTCTTTGATTTTAAGCTTGTCTATTTGTTCTGTCATAGTCAGTGGCTGAGGGTCGTATACTGAATATGCAAAAAGGCCAATTATGCTTATTATGAGCGCGGTTGTTATAATAATAAGGATTGTAAGCAAGTTGTTGTTTTTGTTTTTATTTTTATTTGCCATAGAATACCTCCATAATTTTTTCTTGTGTTAATTTGTATTAAATGTTATAATACATATTATAATATGTAAACATTAAAAATGCAATATGAAAAAGGTGAACATTTTGAGAATTCTCGGTATTGACCCGGGTATAGCCATAGTGGGTTTTGGTGTAATTGAATATGATAATATGAATTTTAAAGTTATTGATTACGGTGCAATAACCTCTCCTGCACATACGCCCGTTCCCTCAAGACTTAAGATGATTTACGATGACCTTACTTACGTTATTGAAAAATACAAGCCTGATGAAATGGCCATTGAGGAACTTTTTTACAACAATAATGCAAAGACTGTCATAAATGTAGGTCAGGCAAGGGGAGTGCTTATACTTGCGGGAGAAAATCATAACATTCCCGTTTTTGAATATACGCCGTTACAGGTAAAACAGGGCGTTGTAGGTTATGGACGTGCTGAGAAAAAACAGGTTCAGCAAATGGTTAAAAATATTCTGGGGCTTGGCGAGGTTCCAAAGCCTGACGATACAGCCGATGCACTTGCAATAGCAATTTGCCACGCCCATTCAAGCGGCGGTGTAAACAGGCTTATTACAGAATTAAAAAATAGATAAGAGGTATGAATTATGTATGATTATATAAAGGGCAGGCTTGCAAGAAAAGCTGAAAATTATGCAGTTGTAGAAGCAAATGGTGTTGGATATAAGATTATTACAACACAAAGTTCACTTGCCAATATAAAAGAAGGGGAAGTTATATTTTATACATATCTTTATGTAAGGGAAGATATTTTTGACCTTTATGGTTTTTCAACAATTGAAGAACGTTCTGCATTTGAACTTTTGATTTCAGTAAGTGGAGTAGGGCCAAAGGCTGCAGTAGCAATACTTTCTTGTGTAACTGCGTCAGAACTTGCAATAGCAATAGTTACAAATCAACCAAAAACAATTACTGCTGCCCAGGGTGTTGGTAACAAAATGGCACAGAAGATTATTCTTGAACTTAAGGATAAAATAAAAAATCAAGATATTAAGCCATCTGGTTATTCTGCAGCATCTGTATCTGAAGAGGACGATACAATTAATGCACTTGTTGCCCTTGGATATAACCAGGCGGAAATTATAAATGCGCTTCGTGATGTGCCTGGCGAATTTTCAGTGGAAGATAAGATAAAATATGGGCTAAAAAAATTAATGAAACATTAAAAAAGGCGGGGTTGACCCCGCCTTTTGGTTTTATTAAAAATTCATTTTTTTAAATATGCGTTTTATATAAAATGCGGCAAGAGATACTGAAACTATTTCCGCAAGCGGAAAGCCAAGCCACACAAGGTCTACATTCCCTGTAAGTGAAAATAGATAGGCAATTGGAAGAAGGAACAAAAGCTGCCTTGCGGCAGACATTATCAGGCTGTACTTTCCCTTTCCAAGTGCCTGGAATACGGAGCCCGCAACAATGCAGAAGCCGGCAAATATAAAAGCTATGCTTATTGTGCGTAATGCTCTTACGCCTATACCTATTAGGGCAGGATCGTTGTTGAACCAGGAAAGAAGCTTGTGTGGTATAATCTGGAATGTCAAAAGCCCTATGGTCATTATGACTGTTGCGTATACTATGCTTAGTGTTAGCGTCTTTTTAATTCTTTGTTTGTTTTTTGCACCAAAGTTGTAGGCAATAATAGGAACCATTGCATTGTTAATACCAAATATTGGCATAAATACAAAGCTTTGAAGTTTAAAATATACTCCAAAGGCAGTGGTTGCAAGTGTACCTGTGTTTTCTCCATACACAGTTTTTATGTTATCAAAACCCGTAAGGATTTTGTTGAGGCAAAATGTCATTACCGAACCTATTGCAACCATAAGAATTGAAGGTATACCTATTGAATATATTTTTCCGACAATCTTTTTGTCAAGCTTCATACTTTCTTTTGAAAGTACTATATATTCGTTTTTTTGGGCATTTAGTATAAAAGCTATAACAAATGCAACTATCTGCCCTATTACTGTTGCAAGTGCTGCGCCCGCAACACCCATTTCAGGAAAGCCCCACATACCAAAAATCATAATAGGGTCAAGGATTATATTTATTATTGCCCCTATCCCCTGAGAATACATGGTGTATTTTGTCTTTCCTGTTGCCTGAAGCATTCTTTCAAATATAATCTGCCCAAATATGCCAAATGACAAACCTCCGCAAATCCATAGGTATATAACACCTTGTTCTATAATTTCCGGGTTGGGATTTTGCATACGGAAGTATAGTTCTGCTCCAAAAAAGCTTAGCAGTGCAAATACTAATGCACTTATTATGGAAAGAACAAATCCGTTGCCTGCAGCTACATTTGCACCTTTATTGTTTTTTTCACCCAAAAACTTTGAAAGTACTGCATTCATACCTACGCCTGTTCCTGTTGCAACTGCAATCATAAGATTTTGAAAAGGAAAGGCAAGGGAAACGGCAGTAAGACCATTTATATTATAGTTTCCTATAAATATACTGTCTACAATATTGTATAGCGCCTGTACAAGCATAGATATAATTATAGGTACAGACATACTTACAAGAAGTTTGTTTATGGGTTGGGTGCCCATTTTATTTTCTTCCATTCAAACACCTCTTTGCAAAAAAATAACGCATTTCTGCGTTTGGTTTATTTATTAACCTATTCTATTTTACCACAGGTTTTAATTTTAGCAATAGAAAAAACAAAAAAATATATATTTGTAATATTCTGTCGTATAAAATTAAAAATTGGGTGTTGAAAAATGTAAAGATAGGGTATATAATATTAATAGTTAGTAGGAAGGAGGTTGTGCTGTGAAATCAACAGGGATTGTAAGGCGCGTCGATGAACTTGGCAGAATAGTGTTGCCGATAGAGTTGCGAAGAACTTTAGATATCGAAATCAAAGATCCTTTGGAAATTTATCTCGACGGAGATAAAGTTGTTTTGAAGAAACATTATGATGCCTGTGTTTTTTGTGGCGAAAGAGAAGACCTTACAGAATACTTAGGCAAACACATTTGTGGCCAATGCAAGAAAAACATATAATGATAACACCCCTGCAGTAAAACTGCAGGGGTGTTATTGTTTAAAAAGACTTTTTGTTTCGTACAAATAGTTTTGAAAATTCTACAATTATAAGTGGTAAGGCGCAAAGTATAATAGTCACTTTCCACTGTTCGGAATTTAGAGGGGTGGTAGAAAACCAAGATGAAGAAAATGGTAAAATTACTGCGCAAATCTGAAGAATAATTCCTGTAATTATTGCCCCGAAAAGTAATGGGTTTTTTGGCGTTGAAAATACTGAATGATTACTGCGTACGTTTAGTGAGTGTACAAGCTGGGAAATAGAAAGTACACAAAAAGACATTGTTCTTCCAATATCCAGGTTTGAGTATCTGAATATACCTATGCAAAATGCCACAAGGGTAAGGGTTCCAATCATAACTCCCTCTAAAAAAATAGTTGTTGCCAGCCCCTCTGCAAAAAGACTTTTATTGCGTCTTATTGGCTTTTGTGAAATTATTTCGTCTTTGTTGTTGGTGTCTACACCAAGCGCCAGTGCAGGAAGAGAGTCTGTTATAAGGTTTACCCATAAAAGTTGCACTGCAGTTAATGGTGAGGGTAGCCCTGAAACTATGGCGCAAAGAATTGCAAGGACTTCCCCGATATTACTTGACAACAGAAAATGAATTGCTTTTTTTATGTTGCAGAAAATTTCTCTGCCTTCATGTACTGCAGAGACTATTGTGGCAAAATTATCGTCAGTAAGTATTATGTCTGCGGCATTTTTTGCAACATCCGTTCCTGTTATGCCCATAGCACATCCGATATCTGCTTGTTTAAGGGCTGGGGCGTCATTTACTCCGTCACCTGTCATGGCAACAACTTCTCCGTTTGCCTGAAAAGCTTTTACAATCCTTACCTTATGTTCTGGAGTTACACGTGCAAAAACCGAATATTTCTTTATGTTTTTTCTAAGCTCAATATCTGACATTTTATTAATATCCGTACCCGTTATTCCGGATTGAGGCATACCTATTTTCTTTGCAATTGCAGAAGCGGTTTTTATATGGTCACCTGTAATCATTACGGGACGTATGCCTGATTTTTTGCAGTTGTTTATAGCCTCGGGGATTTCGGCTCTTGGGGGGTCGGAAATCCCAATCAAACCGCAAAATTTAAGCGGGATATCCAAATCACGAGGAATGGTGTCTGACTCAGCCTCCGTAACGGCTATGACTCTTAATCCATCCGCGGTCATTTTGTCATTGGCTTTTATTATTTGTTGGTGCTCCTCGGCGGATACTATGCACCTGGGTATTAGTATATCCGGGGCGCCTTTTACTGATATAATGTATTTGTTGCCTGCTTGGTGGGCAGTTAACATATATTTGTTTTTAGAATTAAAAGGTATTTCTTTTACTCTTTTTAACGGTAGGGTTTTAAACCCCTCTTTTTGGGCATATTCAATAATTGCCTTTTCTGTAGAGTCGGTGTTGTTGCAACAAAGTGTTCCGTGGGTTAGTAGTTTTTCTTTATTACCCCATATTTTAGTAACTGTCATTTTGTTTTGGGTTAATGTTCCTGTTTTGTCCGAGCATATAACAGAAGCGCTTCCTAAGGTTTCCACTGCGGGAAGCTTGCGTACTATTGCGTTTTTCTTTACCATCTTCCTCACACCCATAGCGAGCATTACTGTTACAACGGCGGGCAAGCCTTCGGGTATTGCTGCAACAGCAAGGCTTACAGATGTCATAAACATTTCGGGAATAGGAATTTTTTTAAGTATTCCTGTACAGAAAACAAATGCACATATTATAAGGGCAAATGTACCGAGGATTTTTCCTGTTTGTTCAAGCTTTACCTGTAATGGGGTGGGTGGAGTTTTACTTTCCATTATGGCTTTTGCAATTTTACCCACCTGGGTATTTATTCCTGTTTCTGTTACTACGGCAATTGCGTTTCCGCCGGTTATGGCTGTTGATGACCATACGGTGTTCAAAACATCTGCAATAGGGGTAGTTGAGTTGTGAATACTTTCGCTGTTTTTATGTACAGGCATAGATTCTCCTGTAAGGGCCGATTCATCTGCAACAAGTTCGGTAGATTTTATAAGCCTTGCATCTGCAGGTACAAAATCACCCGTTTTTATTTTGATAACATCCCCTTTTACCAATTCACTGGCTTTGATGGTAATGACTTTTCCGTCACGTATTACTGTTGCATTTGGTTTGGAAAGGTTTTTTAATTCTTCAAGTGCTTTTTCGGCTTTGTACTCCTGCACAACGCCGATAACGGCATTTAACAGTACAATGCAAATAATTACAATTGGTTCAATGAAATCCCCTTGCTTTTCATATATGGCTATTGCAAATGATACAAATGCCGCTATAAGCAAAATTATTATCATATAATCATTAAACTGCCTTAAAAATCTGTTCAAAATATTTTCTCTTGAGCTATCGGGAATTTCGTTTTTTCCGTCTTCTTCAAGTCTTTGCATAACCTGTTTCGTTGAAAGACCTGTGTTTTTATTGGAATTTAGTTTTGATAAAACATCTTCAATGGAAATTATATGCCATATCATTTGTTTTCACTCCTTTTGTACAAGTCTATTCAAAGGGTTTGTGAATATTCCATTTAAATGTTTATAAAAAATCAATTTACATTTAAATTAAATTATGATATAATAATTATAAATTTTTAGGAAGGGATGAATTTGATGAATTTCAAAAAAATACTTATAACACTTTCTTTTGTATTGTGTATGCTTTCGCTTACTGTACATGCGAAGACAATGCAATTTACAATGGGGGATAATACTGCAAAAGTTGACGAAGGTGAAATAAAAAATTATACAATGGAAGTTGCACCCTATACAGTTGAGGGAAGAACAATGGTTCCGGTACGTATAGTAGGAGAAGCTTTTGGGGCTGATGTAAATTATATTCCTAATGAACTTAAAGTCGTTGTGAAGCTTGGTAACAAAAACATTTCACTTGTAATTGGTGAAGACACTGCTATTGTGGACGGCAAAACTGTTAAGCTGGATGTTCCGTCTGTGGAAAAAAACGGCAGGACTTTGGTTCCTCTTCGTTTTGTTTCTGAAAATCTTGGCTTTGAGGTTAAATATGTTTCTACAACACAGCAAATTCTTATTACTGATGAAAAAGCTGTTTTTGAGGTAAATGGTTCAAAGATATATCCTGCAGATTTTGTTGCTCTTTATAATATGTATTACACTGAATATGGAAGTGACTATGGTGAGGACCTTGTACTTTCTAACACAAAGCTTTTGCTTACAGATTATTTGGTTTATGAATCTGAAGCAAATAAGGCGGGAATTCCGTACCCCTACGAAAAGAAAGGTGAACTTATAGAAACTGTTAAACTTCTTGATTCTGAATATCCCGGAACTCTTGACGCCGTGTGGGCAAATCTTTTGGAAATAGAAAGCAGAGCTGCCGAACTTAACAGTTTATTATATCAACTTTATTTGCCAAGTGCAGAAGAATTGGAGAAATATTCATACGGAGACTCCAGTACTTTAATGGCTGC
Organism: Clostridia bacterium; assembly: GCA_045538345.1. GTDB lineage: Bacteria > Bacillota > Clostridia > Monoglobales > Firm-18 > CAZNKU01. Next base: position 6,580 of record JAZSRE010000102.1, on the reverse strand, counting down.
AAAACATATTCTTGTTACAGATAAAAAGGTTGCAACAGAACTTTATAACAAGCTTAAAAAGGGTGCGGATTTTGACCAGCTTATGGTTCAGTACACCGAAGATACAGGGTTAGAATCTTATCCTGACGGATATGTTTTTTCCGAAGGGGAAATGGTTGCTGAGTTTGAACTTGCAACAAAGAGCCTCAGGGTAGGTCAAATAAGTGATGTGGTTGAATCTATATATGGTTATCACATAATTAAGAGAATTGCTGTTCCTGATTCTTATCTTGCAGAAATGTACGCTCAGGAACGTATGGCGGAACATTTTACAAATATTGTAGAAACCGGCGACGTTAAAATGGATAATTATACAGATGAACAACTTAAGAAAATGTGCAAATAATGTCGATAAATGATTGTTGACAAATTGTTTGTTTTGATATAAAATTTTATTATCAATGATAGGAGGAATAACAATGACATTTATAGAAAAATACGAAAAGCTTTCTAAAAAACTTTCTAAGGCGGATATATCTAAATATACAGATAATTTTGCAATTCAAATTACCATGGATGATGAGGATTGTGGCGGCACATTTTTTGTGGCATATATGGACGGTGCATTCAGGGTAGAACCTTACGACTATGTTGACAGCACCGTTAATATCAATATCCTTGCATCAACTTTGGAAAAACTTGTTGATAAAAAAATTACAGTGGATGAAGCCTTTGAAGCAGATGCTATTGCTGCAAAGGGCAATGCCGACCACGTTGTGATGCTTTTTGAAGGATTTGAAAAGAAGGAAAGAAAGGCTCCTGCAAAAAAGTCTGCACCAAAGCCAGAGAAAAAGGAAGAAAAGAAGCCTGCTGCAAAGAAGACTGTAAAAAAGAGCGAGCCTGAAAAGAAAACAACTAAAAAGAAATAATTATACAAAAAGACATTGCGTGTGCAATGTCTTTTTTCTTGAATTTTTTTTCGTTATATTATATAATGAAAATATTAAATAACAGGAGTAATTTATATGGCTAAAAAGAATATAAGAAATACAAGGGGTAAAATCATAACTGCCGCATGGGATTTGTTTTACGAACAGGGTTATGACGACACAACAATAGAAGAAATTATTGAACAGTCAGGAACGTCTAAAGGGTCTTTTTATCACTATTTTGAAGGCAAGGATGCGCTTTTGGGGTCTCTTTCGTACATTTTTGACGAGGAATATGAACGGTTGCAAAATGAAATTGACGAAAATATGAACAGTTTCAAAAAACTTTTGTATCTAAATGAAAAACTTTTTGAAATGATAGAGGAACGTATTGATATAGACCTTTTGACCCGTCTTTATTCCACTCAGCTTGTAACAAAAGGAGAAAAGCATCTTCTTGATAATAAAAGGCTTTATTACAAGCTTTTGCGAAAAATAGTTACCGAAGGACAAAAAAAGAAAGAACTTACATCTGAAATGTCTATAAATGAAATTGTTAAACTTTACGCCATGTGTGAACGCTCACTGCTTTATGACTGGTGTTTGTGTAACGGGGATTACTCTCTTAAAAACTATGCGAAAACAACAATGCCAATGCTTTTAGATGCCATAAAATTATAAGTTTGTTTTTGGTATCATTTTTAGTATGTCATTTAGTCTATAAAAATTTATTGATATATAAGGTTTTTGGGAAACGCAGTATAGAATACAGTCTATACTGCGTTCTGTATTGCATTCTTGTAAAATGTGTGTTATAATACGTTACATTGTGAGGTAAAGCCTCTAAAGAAATATTAAGGAGTGAATAAAATGAATGGTGAAGTTATAGCTTTTGTCCTTTATTTTGTGGCTATGCTTGCAATAGGAGTATGGTTCTTTATAAAATCAAAAGATAGTGGTGAAAAGGAATATTTTCTTGGCGGAAGGTCAATGGGTCCTTGGGTTACTGCAATGAGTGCACAAGCCTCTGATATGAGTGCTTGGCTTTTGATGGGCTTGCCGGGTAGCATCCTTGCTTTTGGTCTTGGCCAGGCGTGGATTGGTATAGGTCTTGCAATAGGTACAGCTCTTAACTGGATTTTTGTTGCAAAAAGATTAAGAAAGTTCTCTGAAGCATCAGGGGATTCTATCACATTGCCTCAGTATCTTTCAAACAGATTTGCAACAGCAAACCCTGCACTAAAAATTATCTGTGCAGTAGTATTTTTGATTAGCTTTACAATTTATGTAGCTTCTGCTTTTTCTGCAGGTACAACGGTGTTTACAGCTTTATTCAATATCTCTGAAGGTACAGCGATGATTATTTTTGCACTTATAATTCTTGCATACACCTTCCTTGGAGGTTTTAAAGCTGTTTGCTGGACTGACTTTTTCCAAGGAATACTGATGCTTGTTGCTTTGCTTGCAGTTCCTATTGTTATTGTTGCAACAAAGACATTGGATGTGGCGGCACTTGGTCAGGTGTATTCATATGTAGAAAATGGCAAGACAGTAGAGTGCGTATTTACATCAAATCTTTTTGGCGCAAGCTGGCAGGAAATAGCATCAGGTCTTGCATGGGGTCTTGGATATTTTGGTATGCCACACATACTTGTAAGATTTATGTCTATAGGCAAACCAAGTATGGTTAAAAAATCTGCAACTGTTGCTATAATCTGGGTTGTAGTTACTTTGTTTGCAGCAATCGTTATAGCTTATTTCGGCAGAATGTTCCTTGCTGAACAGCTTCTTACTGTGGGCAACCAGAAACTTGTGTTTATCGAATTTGCAAGACAGTTGTTCCCACCATTTGTTGCCGGCATATTGCTTGCTGCTATTATTGCTGCATCAATGTCTACTGCGGATTCTCAGCTTTTGGTCGCATCTTCATCATTTACAAGCGATATCTACAAGCCTATTATCAGAAAACAGGCAAGTGATAAGGAAATTATGTGGGTTGGAAGAATTGTTGTTGTAATTGTTGCTATTGTTGCTTTTCTTATAGCAAGCAGTAAGGGATCAGGCGCACAGGCAATTATGAACATGGTTGAAAATGCTTGGGGTCTTTTTGGTGCTGCATTTGGTCCGGTTGTATTGCTTTCACTTTTCTGGAAGAGATTTACATATAAAGGTGCTGTGTTCGGTATTGTTACAGGTGCGGTTGTTGACCTTGTATGGTTATTCATGCTTAGTGCTTCAACAGGTGTTTACGAAATTCTTCCGGGCTTTATAGCTTGTTTTGTAGTTTCTGTTGTTGTTTCACTTATTGACAAAAAACCTTCAGCAGAGGTTGAAAAGATTTTTGAAATAGCCACAAACAAAAATATGGATGACTAAAAAATACTGGATAAAGACTGTCCTTCGGGACAGTCTTTTTTTGCATATATTTCCTTATAATATCATATTATGTCTTATAAAACTATTCGGAGGACAAAAATGTATCAGTTAAAAAGGGCGCTTGTAGTGCACATTGAAGAAAATATAATAAAGTATATTTTATTTTTGTCTCTGTTTTTTGCGGGCATTTTAATAGGGATAATTCTCTCGGGAAATTTATCTGCCGAAATGACGGATTTACTAAAGGAGGAAATCACTGTCCTTATAGATGGTCTTGCGTCTGGAAAGGCGGATTCAACTCAAATTTTATTGACAGCTTTTTTAAAAAACGCAAGACTTTTTATTTTGGTTTTTATTTGCGGTTTTTTTATTTGGCTAATACCTTTGACATTGTTTAGTGTGTTTCTCGAAGGCGTTTCTTCCGGGTTTGCGGCGGGATATTTGTGTGCGGCATTTGGAGGAACGGGAATGTGGATTGCCATTGTATCTTTACTGCCCACGTTACTTTTCGGTATTCCGCTGTATATATTTATGTCTGTTGTTTCAATGAACAACAGTTTAAACAGATCAAACAGAGGCTCTGTAAAAAAATATGTGGTGCTTTTCCTGATTGTATATATAATTTCGCATATTTCAGTGGTTGTTGATGGTGTTCTGATTCCGTCTGTTATTATGCTTGGTTGTGGTTGACCATAAACCAAAATAACAATATGTAGTATGGGTGTAAAATATACACAAATTTGTCAAAAAATTTTTGTGCATTTTATTTTTAAAAAAACTGTACAAATTGATTTTTTTGTTGTAGAATATAATTCCATGGCTAATTTAGTTTACATAAATTCGGTTTACATAAATTGAAAGGATACATACATATTATGGTAAGTTTATTGAATGATTACACGGATTATCTTGTATCAGACAAAAAAGTTTCGGCAAACACTTTACAATCATATACAAGAGACGTAAAACAATATTTTGAATATCTTGAATCTGTGGGTATTGAAGATTGTACTTCGGTAACACCTACGGTCTATTTAAATTATATGGCATATCTTCAAAAGCTTGGAAAGGCGCCGACAAGTGTTTCAAGAGTTATAGCATCTACAAGAAATTTTTACAGATATCTTTGTAGTAAAAAAATGTGTGAATTGAATCCTGTTGAAAAGGTACATGCACTAAAGTCTGAGAGAAAGCTTCCTCAGATTCTTACAGGTGAGGAAATCAGGTTGCTTTTAGCACAACCTTCAGGAATGGAATTTAAGGGCAAAAGAGATAAGGCAATGCTTGAGCTTTTGTATGCTACGGGCATAAGGGTTACTGAACTTGTATCCTTAAATATAAATGATATTAATCTGGATGTTGGGTACATAGTCTGTCGCCGGCAAACAAAGGAAAGGGTTATTCCTATTTACCCAAGGGCAACAGAGGCGTTGAGAGACTACATAAAACAGGAAAGGACATATCTTGACGATGAGCCTGATGCTTTGTTTATAAATACAAATGGAACAAGGCTTACGCGCCAGGGATTTTGGAAGATTATTAAAGGATATAAAGAAAAGGCGGGTATTTCAAAGGATATTACGCCACATACTTTAAGACATTCCTTTGCTGCGCATCTTTTAGAAAATGGGGCTGATATTAAATCTCTGCAGGAAATGTTGGGTCACGCAGATGTTTCTTCCACACAAATTTATACAAGCGTTATAAAAAACAAAATAAGCGAAGTGTATAAAAATGCACATCCTCTTGCAAGAGGTTAGTTATATTGATAATTTTTTACGCATACCTATTTATTAATTAATACTTTGGAGGTATTTTAATGAAATATGGTATGCGTTTTTTTCTTTTTATAATAGTGCTGTTGATTCCTCTTAATGCTTTTGCCAATTTTAATCCTTCTTCCGAGGCAAGATCGTATATACTTATGGATTATGATACGGGCAGTGTTCTTTTGGAAAAAAACAGTAAGGACCCTCATCCTATAGCAAGTGTAACAAAGGTTATGACAATGTTAATTACTATGGAAGCAATTCAGTCGGGTAAGATTTCAATGGATGATATGGTTGTTGCAAGCGAATATGCGTGTAGTATGGGTGGCTCACAAATATATCTTGAACCAGGTGAGCAGATGACGGTTGAGGAGCTTCTAAAATCTGTGGCGGTAGGTTCTGCTAATGATGCAAGTGTTGTACTTGCCGAACATATAATGGGAAGTGAAGCAGCTTTTGTGGAGGCTATGAATCAACGGGCAAAGGGGTTGGGAATGACAAACACTCATTTTGCAAATTGTAATGGCCTTGATGAAGATAATCATTACAGTTGCGCTGCTGATGTTGCAATAATGTCCAGAGAACTTTTAAAGCACAACTTAATACGGCCTTTTTTAAGTATATGGATGGACAGTGTGCGTAATGGAGAATTTGGACTCACAAATACAAATAAACTTATTAGATTTTACAGAGGGGCAATAGGGACAAAAACTGGGTCTACCACACAGGCAAAATATTGTTTGTCGGCCGCAGCTGAAAGAAACGGTATGACTTTAATCAGTGTAGTGCTTGGCGCCGAAAATTCAAACGCGCGTTTTGAAATAGCAAAAGAACTTCTAAATTATGGTTTTTCAAACTATAAAGTAGAAACTTATATGGAAAAAGGTCAACCATGCGGAGAGGCGGATGTCGCAAAGGGAAAAAAGAAAACTATAAAAACCGAAAGTGCTTCTTCAATAAAAAAACTACTTAATAAAAACGCCGAAAATAAAATGGAAGTAGAAGTTACATTATATAATGGTATTAAAGCACCGATAAAAAAGGGAGATGTTGTTGGCAAAATAGAGTTGTTTAATAACGGAAAGGTTGTTGAAAGAGTGTCAGTGGTTTCCTCAGAAGATGTAAAAAAGCTGGGGTTGACTGATGTTTACGGGCTTTTTTTAAATAAATGGTTTTTAAAATAAAAAAATTTAAAAAAGGTATTGACATTGTTTATATGTGGTGATATAATATGTCCTGTTGCGCTGTTGCGAAGGTTGTAAAAACAAGGCAATATATAGTCGCAATAAACGGTGTCAAATTTTTTTGAAAAAAATCCAAAAAAAGTATTGACAAACTCCCAATGATTTGATATAATAATCAAGCGCTTTGCGGAGTGCATGAAGTTTGAAAAGTGAATAGCGTGAGAACGATGTACAAAAAATAAAGTTCTCGTCAATTTAGAGTTTATATACTCTTTACAAAACAACGAATTTGAATTGAGCTAAGAAGAATGCTCGATTAATATTTTTAATCGAGAGTTTGATC
>JAZSRE010000083.1:0-8895 GCA_045538345.1 Clostridia bacterium | reverse complement strand
CTACAACACGACTACCGCTTGCACCAAAAATTTTATCTTCCATCATAGAATGCACTGCATCAATTGCTTGCTCACGAGTTTCAGCAATTATAACTCCTTTACCAAGAGCAAGGCCATCCGCCTTAATAACAGTAGGTATAGGCGCAGTTTCAAGATATTTTACGGCATCTTCAAGATTTTCAAAAACCTCGTACTGTGCTGTAGGAATATTATATTTTTTCATAAGATTTTTTGAAAAAACCTTACTGCCCTCAATAATTGCAGCATTTGCCTTAGGTCCAAAAGTTTTAATACCTGCATTGTTAAGGCTATCTACTACGCCTAAAACCAATGGGTCATCAGGTGCAACAACTGCAAAATCAATGTTGTTTTCAACCGCAAATTTTGTTATACCCTCAACATCCTTTGCACCAATGTCAACACAAGTGGCATCCTTTGCAATACCACCGTTCCCAGGCAAAGCGAAAATTTGGGAAACTTCTTTATTTTCTTTAATCTTTTTTATGATGGCGTGCTCTCTTCCGCCGCCACCTACTACCATTATTTTCAAAGGACGTCCCTCCAGATATTAGTATATAGGATATTTAGCGCAAAGTTCCATAACTTCTTTTGCTACTCTTTCTTTAGAATTTTCAAAATCTGTTGCAACTGCCAAGAACCAGTCTGCAATCATTTCCATTTCTGCTTCTTTAAAGCCGCGGCTTGTAACAGCAGGTGTACCAACACGAAGACCGCTTGTTACAAAAGGACTTAACTTTTCGTTAGGAATTGTATTTTTATTTGCAGTAATGTGTACCTCATCAAGACGCTTTTCAAATTCCTTACCTGTAATATCAAATACTGTAAGGTCTAAAAGCATAAGGTGATTGTCCGTACCGCCTGAAACAAGTTTAAATCCTCTATCCTGAAGTGCCTTTGCAAGAGCATCTGCATTTTTAATAATCTGCTTTTGATATTCTTTAAATTCTTCTGTCAAAGCTTCTCCAAAAGCAACAGCCTTAGCTGCAATAATGTGCATCAAAGGACCGCCTTGAGTACCTGGGAAAACAGCCTTATCAATTTGCTTGCCAAGTTCTTCCTTACACAAAATCAAGCCACCACGAGGACCGCGAAGAGTTTTGTGAGTAGTTGTTGTAACAACATCAGCATAAGGAACAGGGCTTGGATGCAAGCCTGCAGCAACAAGACCTGCAATATGAGCCATATCTACCATCATATATGCGCCAACTTCATCACAAATTTCTCTTACTCTTTTAAAGTCAATAATTCTTGAATATGCACTTGCGCCTGCAAGTATAAGCTTTGGTTTGCATTCCAAAGCAATTTCTCTCATTTTATCGTAATCAATAGTCTGTGTATCTTCAGATACTTCATAAGAAACTACATTAAAGTATTTACCTGAAATATTCACAGGTGAACCGTGTGAAAGATGACCGCCGTGAGCAAGACTCATACCCATTACAGTATCACCAGGTTCCAAAAGGCCAAAGAAAACTGCAAGGTTGGCATTAGCACCACTATGAGGTTGTACATTTGCATATTCTGCACCAAAAAGCTTTTTAGCACGTTCTCTTGCAATATCTTCAACTACGTCTACATGTACACAACCACCATAGTATCTATGTCCCGGGTAACCTTCAGCATATTTGTTTGTCAAAACTGTACCTGCAGCCAACAACACAGCTTTTGATACAATGTTTTCAGAAGCTATAAGCTCAATATTGTGTTGCTGACGTGTAAGTTCGTCATTGCAAGCAGCATATACTTGGCTATCATAGCTTTCAAGTTCTTCAAAAAAGTTTCTCATCTGTTTAATCTCCTTTTATATTAGTGATGGAATAAACGCATCCTAGTAAACACCATTACCATACCGTATTTATTACATGTATCAATAACATTATCATCACGAATTGAGCCACCCGGCTGTGCAATATATTTAACACCACTTTTAGCCGCACGTTCAATATTATCACCAAATGGGAAGAAAGCGTCTGAACCCAAAGCAACATTTTCAATAGTTGCAAGGTATGCTTTTTTCTCTTCTCTTGTAAAAGCTTCAGGTTTTACTGTGAACAGTTCCTCCCATACACCGTCTGCAAGCAAATCTTCATAATCATCAGAAATATATACATCTATTGCATTATCTCTGTCGGGTCTTTTAACTGTATCTTTAAACGGCAAGTTTAAAACCTTGTCAGCCTGTCTTAAATGCCAGTTATCTGCCTTTTGCCCTGCAAGTCTTGTACAGTGAATTCTTGACTGCTGACCTGCACCTACACCAATTGCCTGTCCGTCCTTTGCATAACAAACCGAGTTTGACTGTGTATACTTCAAAGTGATAAGAGCAATTATAAGGTCTCTTTTTGCATCGCTTGGCATTTCTTTGTTATCTGTAATAATATCTGAAAGTAAATCTTCATCAATTTTAAAATTGTTTCTTCCTTGTTCAAATGTAATTCCGTAAACCTGTTTGCGTTCAGCCTCATCAGGAACAAAGCTTGGGTCAATTTTAATTACATTGTATGAGCCCTTTCTCTTACCCTTTAAAATTTCAAGTGCTTCAGGCTCGTAATCAGGTGCAATAACACCGTCAGAAACTTCACGTGCAATTAACTTTGCAGTTGTAACATCACATTTGTCAGAAAGGGCAATCCAGTCACCAAATGATGACATTCGGTCTGTACCTCTTGCACGGGCATAAGCAGTAGCAAGCGGAGATTCGTCAAGTCCATCAACATCATCTACAAAGCAAGCTTTTTTAAGTTTTTCATCCATCTTAATACCAACTGCCGCAGAAGTAGGACTTACGTGTTTAAAAGAAGTTGCACATACCATGCCTGTTGCTTCTTTTACTTCCTTTACCAACTGCCAGCTATTAAAAGCATCAAGAAAATTTATATAGCCAGGTTTTCCGTTTAAAATTTCTATTGGAAGTTCACTTCCGTCGTGCATATAAATTTTAGCAGGTTTCTGGTTGGGGTTACAACCATATTTAAGTTCAAATTCTTTCAAATTACCCATCTCCTATTATTTGTTCTTATTGATAAGTCTGTTTTCTACTTCACCTGTTGCAAGGTCAATATATCTTACATAAAGTGAAATTTTATTATTTTCGTCAAGGTTTTTCCAAATTTCTTCTGCAAATTCATCAATGCAGTTTGGAACTTTAACTCTTTCAGGTTCACCCTGGAATGTAGGTACAGGATTTCCGTCACACACATAGGTATGAATGAAATGGCCAAGACCATTTATAGGTGAATATGTATATGTATATCTGTTGCATGCAGAACCTTGGGCATCTGCACTTTTTAAGATACTCATATCATATTTAAAATCCCCTTCATCAAAAGTAAACATTGCGCTGATTCGCGGAGTTAAAATTGGAGGATCCGGTTCAAACTCTCTTGTTTCCAAAGCCTCAGCAAAGCTTCTTCCATCCTTCAAAAAGTCGTAAATAGTATCTGTCTGGTCTCCGTTTGTAACTATAAGCTTGTTTTCATAAGTTCTTATAGCCGAATATATAACAAGGCTTGGGTCTTCAACCTTTGATGGGTCAAAGGGCTTTGTCATAAGTTCTTCACCGTTTTCAACAAATACTCTGTTGCGTGAATTTTCGCTTCTTCCCATTATAAAGTACGCAGTAACCGCTTTTTTACCATCTTCTGTTTTCCCAGCGATAATACCCCTACCAACATAGGAATTACCTTTTATAAGTTCTTCTATTGTATTAATCTTATAGATGTCCATTACTTTTCCTCCGCTATTTTTTTTGAAACTTCCTCAACTGCCTGTGGAAGCAATATCCATTCGGCTTGTTCCATTACCCTTTTCTGCAGAACCTCGGGTGTGTCACCCTCTTTAATTTCCACAGCCTTCTGAAGAATAATCTTGCCGCCGTCAGGGATTTCATTTACAAAATGTACTGTTGCACCGGTAACCTTTACACCATATTCCAAAGCTGCTTCGTGAACTTTCAGTCCGTAAAAGCCCTTACCGCAGAATGACGGAATAAGTGACGGATGAACATTTATAATTCTTTCAGAATAGCACTTTGTAAAGTTTTCACTCAAAATGCTCATAAAGCCTGCAAGTACAATAAGGTCAATGCCGTATTCTGTAAGCTTGTCCTTCAAAGCCTGTTCAAAGGCCTCCTGACTGCCCAAATCCTTTTTGGATATAACAACACTGTCAACACCGTGATTTTTCGCACGTTCCAATGCGTAAGCACCGTTAACATTTGAAATAACCAAAGCTATTTTCCCGCTTTTTATAATACCGCTTTCCTGAGCATCAAGTAAAGCCTGCAGGTTTGTACCACCACCTGATACAAAAACCGCGATTTTAGACTTTAGCATATTTCCACACTTTCGTCAGACTTAACAACTTCACCCATAACATAAGCATCTTCTCCTGCGTCTTTTAGAATTGAAATTGTCTTATCTGCATCGTTTTTATCAACAACAACACTCATGCCAACACCCATATTAAAAGTATTGAACATATCGTGTTCGTCTATACCGCCTGTTTTCGCAAGCAAATCAAAAATTGGAAGGACCTTAACTGCACTTCTTTCAATTTTTGCACCAAAGCCCTTTGGTAAACTTCTTGGAATATTTTCATAGAAGCCACCGCCTGTAATGTGAGAAACTGCTTTTACATCAACTTTGTCAAATACAGAAAGCATCTGCTTAACATAAATTTTAGTAGGTGTCAAAAGTGTTTCACCTATTGACTTACCACCAAGTTCGGAAACTGGAACCTTAATATCGTTATTTTCAACATCAAAAACTTTTCTTACCAAAGAAAAGCCGTTTGAGTGAACACCGCTTGAAGGAATTGCAATAATTGCATCACCTGCTTTTATCTTGTTTTTATCAAGAACCTTTGACTTGTCAACAACACCAACGGTAAAGCCTGCAAGGTCATATTCATCAATGGGGTAAAATCCCGGCATTTCAGCAGTTTCTCCACCAATAAGTTCACAACCTGCCTGTACACAGCCCTCTGCAATACCTGAAACGATTTCAGCAATTCTTTCAGGATAGTTCTTACCGCAAGCAATGTAGTCAAGGAAGAACAACGGCTTTGCACCGCAGCAAATGACGTCATTTACACACATAGCAACGCAGTCAATACCTACTGTGTTATGCTTGTCCATCAAAAATGCCAGTTTGAGTTTTGTTCCTACACCATCTGTACCACTTACAAGCACAGGATTTGTAAGACCTGTCATATCAAGTTCAAAAAGACCGCCAAAACCACCGATATCTGAAGATTTTCCATTAATCATAGTTCTTGCAATATGTGTTTTCATAAGTTCAACGGCTCTGTAGCCTGCTGTAATATCTACGCCTGCTGCTGCGTAACTATCAGATTTTGATTTCATATTCATAATTCTTATTCCTTTCCGTTCCAACAATATGTGCATAGCTTACATGGTTCTAGTCCTATTGCCTCAACAAGTCCGTTCAGAGTTTGAAATTCCAGTGAAGCAAAATTAAACTTTTCACAAATTGTTGCTCTTAATTTTTTACCGCGTTCTGTTTTGGAATCGCTGTATTCATCAATATACTTAAAGCCTTCTTCTCCCTCAAGTTCCATAATAATACGTCTTGTTATAAGGTCCATATCACTTCTTCCTCTTGAAAAGCTCAAATACTTGCAAGTGTACATAATAGGAGGACATGCAGAACGCATATGCACTTCCTTTGCCCCGTGGTCGTATAAAAACTCAACTGTTTCTTTAAGCTGAGTTCCACGTACTATTGAGTCATCTACAAACAAAAGATTTTTATCTTCAATAAGTTCGTGTATAGGAATTTGCTTCATCTTTGCAATTTTATTTCTATCCTTTTGCTTTGCGGGCATAAAACTTCTTGCCCAGGTAGGTGTGTATTTAATATATGGTCTTGCAAAAGGAACCTTACTTTCATTTGCATAACCTATTGCGTGAGGAGTACCTGAATCAGGAACACCACATACAAAATCAATATTTTTCGCATTCCCTGATTCTTTGTCTGCCCTTGCCATAATTTCACCATTACGGTATCTCATAGTTTCAACGTTAACACCTTCATAATTTGATGTTGAATAACCGTAATAGCTCCAGAGGAATGAACAGATTTTCATTTCCTTTCCTGGTTTTGCAAGTACTTTAAGGCTATCTGCTGTAAGTTCTACAATTTCTCCCGGCCCAAGTTCTTTTTCATCATCATAACCGAGTTTTTTATAGGCAAAAGATTCAAACGATACGCTGTAACCGTCGTCATCCTTACCGATAAGAACCGGTGTTCTTCCAAGTCGGTCACGTGCTGCAATGATTGAACCATCATTTTTCAAGATAAGTATAGACATTGAACCGTCTATAACACTATGGGCAAACTTAATACCCTCTGTAAATGAATCCTTCTGATTTATAAGTGCGGCAGTAAGGTCAGTGGAATTTACCAACCCACCTGTCATAACTCCAAAATGTCCGCAGCTTGAATCTAGATATTTTTTAATAAGTTCTTCCTGATTGTTAATCTGTCCCACAGTTGTAATGGCATATATACCAAGATTAGAACGTATAAGCAAAGGCTGTGGATCGCTGTCGCTTATACACCCAATAGCAGAATTACCCTTCATTTCATCAAAGACTTTTTCAAACTTTGTACGAAATGGAGAATTCTGGATATTGTGTATTTCTCTTTGCAAACCTGTTTCAGTGTCATAAGCCGCCATACCACCACGACGTGTGCCAAGGTGAGAATGATAGTCTGTACCAAAAAACACGTCGGATATAGCATCACGTTTGCTGACTGTGCCGAAAAATCCTCCCATAGTGTCCTCCCCGATTAATTGAATTTTTCTTCAATCATTTTGTTTTTTTCTAAAACTTTTGCAGAAGCGTCTGCTCTTGCATCTGCAAGCTTCTTTGCAAGCTCCTCATCTGAAACTGCAAGTATTTGTATAGAAAGCAAAGCGGCATTAACTGCACCATCTATTGCAACAGTAGCAACAGGGATACCTGCAGGCATCTGTACAGTAGACAAAAGGGCGTCAATACCGTCTAGTGTAGATGATTTTACGGGTATACCAATTACAGGCAAGGTAGTATTAGCCGCAATAGCACCTGCAAGATGTGCAGCCTTACCTGCAGCCGCAATAATAGCCCCGAAACCATTTTTTATAGCATTTTCAGAAAATTCTTTAGCCTGCACAGGTGTACGGTGTGCAGAAAAAACGTGTACCTCAAAAGGAACACCGTAATCTTTAAGTGTATTTATGGCTTTTTCTACAACAGGCAAATCACTGTCCGAACCCATAATAATACCTACTTTTTTCATAACAAACCTCCTAAATATCATTTAACAAATAAAAAAGGGCATAACTGTCCCTAAAGAATAAACAGTATGCCCAGACGGTCGACAATAAATCAGGTTTTATGCTCCCCTATGGTCATTCCATATATTCCGTCAGTAACAAAAAACCTTTTAAAAAACTACTATAATTATAGCAAAAAATAATAGGTTTTGTCAACTGTAATTATTCACAATTAAGGGCATTTTTTTGGCAAAAATTTATAATAAATATATCAGTCATAAAAAAGTTGAAACACTCATAAGCATATAACAAACAGAATGTGTGAGTGGAGGATATAAAAATGACAAACAACAGTATATATCAGGATATAGAAGCACGTACGGGCGGAGACATTTACATAGGAGTTGTTGGTCCTGTTCGTACAGGTAAAAGTACATTCATAAAAAAATTCATGGATAAGCTTGTTATACCCAATATTTCTGATGAATATAAAAAAGAGCGTGCCAACGACGAATTACCACAAAGCGCTCAGGGAAAAACCATTATGACAACAGAACCAAAATTTGTCCCCAACGAGGCAGCAAAAATAACTCTTGACGGAAATGCAAATTTAAACGTACGTCTTATAGATTGTGTAGGGTATGTTGTACCTGAAGCTATGGGGTATATTGAAGACAATGCTCCCCGTATGGTGAAAACCCCCTGGTACGATTATGAAATACCATTTGAACAGGCAGCAGAAATAGGTACAAAAAAGGTTATAACCGACCATTCCACCATAGGACTTGTTATAACCACCGACGGAAGTATTACAGATATTGACCGAAATTCATACAAAGATGCAGAGCAACGTGTTATAGAAGAACTCAAAAGCATAAACAAGCCGTTTGTTATACTGCTTAATACCACATATCCAAAAAGTGAAAAAGTTTTAAAACTCAAAGAAGAAATGGAACAAACCTACGGCACAACAGTTATGCCCGTAAATTGCATAGAACTTAACGAAAATGATATAGGCGAAATTATAAAAAATATACTTTTTGAATTTCCTGTATCAGAAATAAATATAAATATGCCAAAATGGGTTGGAGAATTAAACGGAACTAACAAAATCAAAACAGACATTACAGAATGTATAAAATCTGCCGTTATTAATGTTAAAAAAATTTCAGACTACAAAAATCTCATAAACATAATAGAACAATGTGAATATATAAAGAAAACGGAAGCCTCAGAAATAGAGCTTGGAACAGGCAAAATGACACTCAACATAACATTATATGAAGATTTATTCTACAAACTTTTAAGTGAAGTAAGCGGTCTTGAAATTGAAAGTGATGATTGCTTAATGGCACTTACAGTTGAGATGGCTAAAATTAAAAGAGAATATGAAAGATTTGCTCCCGCCCTTGAACAGGCACGAAATGCCGGCTACGGAATAATTTCACCTTCCATTGACGAACTCTTCCTTGAAGAACCCGAAATCGTACGTCAAGGAAGCCGATACGGTGTCCGCCTAAAGGCATCTGCACCAAGCATCCACTTAATTCGTGCAGATATTGAAACAGAGGTAAATCCGATAGTCGGAAG
>JAZSRE010000145.1:0-6052 GCA_045538345.1 Clostridia bacterium | reverse complement strand
AAAGGTGCCCACAATCAAGCAAATAGGCGGACACAAGGACTTTATGACAACTGCCTGCCCCGGTGAGTACTTTCCTCTTTCGGAAATGGAGACACTTAAAAAGAGAACGGGGGAGCTTACAAGCATAAACGACATTGTATGGGAATTTGCCCACAGAGGCATTATGACCGACACAAGCCTTTGGCTTAAGAAACTTGAGACTGATAAAAATGCCTACTGGCTTGCAAGGAAAACCTTGAATTACATAAGAAATATTGAATAAATATAAATAATTTAAGGGGAGCATTAGCTCCCCTTTTTTATTCTCATTCTTAGTTTATCTGCAAGCATTGCAATAAATTCGGTATTAGTTGGCCTTGAGTTTGTGAATACAAGAGATGTGCCAAATAATTGAGACAATATTTTTTTATCTCCTCTGCTCCAGGCAATGTCTATAGCATTTCGAATATTGCGTTCCACCCTATTTGCGGTTGTATTGTATTTTTTAGCTATAGCTGGGTAAAGGGTATTTGTCACAGAATGTATTATAGAAGGGGTGTTTATTGCCATATTTATAGATGTGCGAAGAAAAGAGTAGCCTTTTAGGTTTGCGGGTATTCCGATTGCACATATTGTGGCAGTGATAATGGTTTCTGCCCTTTCCACAGGAATAGCTTGGCTATATAACATCAGGCAACGGTCTATAATATCCGATATATCTGTATTTTTTGATATGATGTAATCAGCACCCAAACGGCACATTTCGGCCACAACAAAATCTGTAGGGCTTACAGATACGGCAATTACTTTTGACTTTGTTTCCGAGTTTCTGATATGTTTCATTACACCTATGCCGTCGAGTTGGGGCATAACAATATCTAAAATTATTATATCCGGATTACGCTCTCTTATTAAGCTCATGGCAGAGATGCCATCAAATGCTGCTCCGCAAAATTCTATTTCTTCTCTTACATTCGAATATTCCCGTACAAGCTTACAAAATTCTCTGTTATCATCTATTACCATAAGTTTAAATTTTTTCATTATAACATCCCTCTTTTCTACATTTTTTATTACCTATTATGATAGCATTGTATTTACATAATGTCTGCGGAATATAGTGCGAAATAAAAAAGCGGAAAGCTTAAAGCTCTCCGCAGTTCAGTATATCATTATTCATTATGAAACTTTGCGTATTATATTACACAAAACAGATTGTGGAATTGCTTAATATCCATTTGCTTTTGGTTTAATTCATTAATAAGTCGCATTACTTCCTGTTCATTGTTAGAAACATTTTGTGCATAGTCCACAAGCTTATAATTTTGCATTACTCCTATTCCGTAGGAAGAATTAAGCGCATTTTCAATTATAAAATATATGGTGTCGTTTGAAAGTAATTCTGATATTGTTAAATTCATCCGTACTGCAAGCAAATCTAACGTGTCCAAAGTTGAATTTGTTCTGCATCGTTCTATAAGACTTAATGTTTCCCGACTTATTCCGCATTCCTCTGCAAATTCAAATTGACTTAATTTATTTTTGTTTCTGTAAGATTTTAATTTGCGCGCTATTATGTCCCGTCCTGTTGTCATTCTAAAACTCCTTTTCACTATTCACATAAATAATGTATAAGAATTTGTCGAAATGAGCAACGGAATATATTGCACAGAATTTTGACTACACTTTGACTACACTTTTTTGCATATAATTGATTATAATTGATTATAATTGCATAGTCTTAAAACGTTAAAAAAGCCTTGTAAATACTGTGTTTTGCAGTAAATACAAGGCTTTAGCTTATGGCGGAGAGAGAGGGATTCGAACCCTCGAAACGCTATTAACGTTTACACGAGTTCCAGTCGTGCGCCTTCGACCAGCTCAGCCATCTCTCCACGACTTTTACATTATATCAAAAAGGTGTGGAAAAAGCAAGTGGATTTTTAAATTTGTTGAATTTTATATTGGCTTTTGGTATAATTGGTGTATATAATCTATAATCTTGACAGAACGGAGCTTTATTATGGTTAATTTGGGAAACAGTTGGGACGGGCTTTTGAGGGAAGAGTTTGAAAAAGAATATTACTTAAAATTAAGACAGTTTTTGAAACAGGAATATAGTACACAAACTATTTATCCGGATATGAATAATATTTTTAATGCACTTAAATATACTGCTTATGAGGATGTAAAAGCGGTTATTTTGGGACAAGACCCTTATCATGGTGAGGGGCAGGCACACGGACTTTGTTTTTCGGTGCAAAAGGGGGTTGTACCACCGCCGTCCTTGAAAAATATGTTTAAGGAGCTAAACTCTGACATTGGCATTTTAGAGCCTAATCATGGTGAGCTTACAAACTGGGCAAAACAAGGGGTACTTATGTTAAATACGGTACTTACTGTGAGAAAGGGACTTGCAAACAGCCATCGCGGTATGGGATGGGAAGTGTTTACCGACAAGGTAATTGAGCTTTTAAATCAGCGTGAAAAACCCATTGTGTTTTTGCTTTGGGGAAGCCCTGCAAGGGCAAAGAAAAAGCTTATTACAAACCCAAATCACTTTATACTTGAAACGGTGCATCCAAGCCCGCTTAGTGCATATAACGGTTTTTTTGGTTGCAAACATTTTTCAAAAACAAATGAGATTTTAAAAAGTATAGGTACTGCAGAAATTGATTGGAGACTTGACTGATGGACTTTAGATTTGCAAATGAAAAAGATTGTGATAAAATATTATATTTTATAAAACAACTTGCTGAATATGAAAATATGTCTGATGATGTTGTGGCAACAGAACAACTTTTGAAAGAATGGATTTCTCGAAAGAAAAAAGCAGAGGTTGTTTTTGCTTTGGAAAATAAAAAAGAAGTTGGATTTGCTTTGTTTTTTCACAACTTCTCTACTTTTTTAGGACGTGCTGGAATATATCTTGAAGATTTGTTTGTGCTTCCGCAGTATCGCGGTAAGGGTTATGGCAAAGGTCTTTTAAAACAGCTTGCCAAAATTGCGGTGGAAAGAGGATGCGGACGCCTTGAATGGTCATGTCTTGACTGGAACAAACCAAGTATAGATTTTTACCTTTCACTTGGTGCAACATCAATGGATGAATGGACTGTGTACAGACTTACGGGAGATACACTTACTAAAATGGCTGAATAAAGAAATCTTCGGGAAGATGTGCGTTTATGCACATCTTCTTTTTTGTTTCGGGGTGTGTAAATACCATTTCGCCACAATGTAGCAATGTTCTTGTGTTTTCTTCTTTTCCATAAATGTAATCACCGTAAAGAGGATGTCCTATATGTGCCATATGTACTCTTAACTGGTGAGTTCTGCCTGTTTTTGGGCATAGCTTTACAAGGGTATAATTACCCTGATTTTTTATTGGAAAATATTCTGTTTTTGCATACTGACCGTCAGGGGATACAATTCTTTTTATGCCCCTGACCGTTTCTTTTTTTATATTTGCCTCAACTGTACCCTCGTTTTTTATAACCCCACAGCAAATAGCCATATATGTTTTTTCAATTTCCTTATTTCGTATCTGTCGGTTTAACATTTCGGCGGAATATCTGTTTTTTGCCATTAAAACAACACCTGTTGTATCCTTGTCAAGCCTGTTTATTGCACGAAATACAAAGGTTTCTCCCAAGTAACCGCATACAAGGTTTGCAAGGGTATCTGTAAGGTGATATTTTGTAGGATGTGTAGGCATATTTGCAGGCTTGTTTATTGCAATAATATCCTCATCCTCAAACAGAATATCCAATTCACCTTTTAAGGGGATAATGTTGTTTGCTTGGGTTTCGGGAATTGTTATTTTCACAAAATCATTTGTTTTCAAGATTTTTCGTACGGTGCATTTTGCCCCGTTTACCTTGATGTATTCACCCGTTTTAAGGTCTGCAATTAATTTGTCAGAAAGGGCAAGAACATTATGTAAAAGATGTTTTATGGTTTTGTTATTAAGTTGGTCTGTAATTTCAAATTCAAATGTTTTCATGGAAATATTGTAACAGTTATTTACTTGTTTGTCAAAATGTGATAATATTTTTGAAGAGGTGATTTTGATGATTAAAGGCGTAGTTTTTGACCTTGACCATACTTTGTTTGACAGATATGCAACTTTTGAAGAATGTGCACCTTTATGGTATGACAGATTTCAAAAACATCTTGCACCGGGTCTTGGAATTGAGGATATAATTGTAAATATGACTTATGCGGATAAAGCCTACAATTATTATGGCTGGGGCAAAGTGCTTAAGTATCTTAATGAAAGCGGTTTTTTCCGCCAACCTATGGACCTTGAAGAATATGAAGAATATATATACGAAGGATTTTCAAAATTTGCCGTACCTTTTACATTTATAGATGACCTTTTTGAAAAATTATGGGATATGGGGTTAAAAGTGGGGCTTATAACAAACGGAAGAGAAGAAGTTCAGCAAGCCAAACTGCAAATGCTTGGGCTTGAAAGAAAGTTTGATGAAATTATAATCTGTTCAACCCCCGAACTTTTAAAACCAAATACTCTTGCATTTGAAATGATGTCCCAAAAGCTTGGAATTGTACCAAATGAGCTTATGTATGTAGGTGACCATCCCAAAAATGATGTGGATGCTTCACGAAATGCAGGATATACACCAGTGTGGGTACGCACATCGGGAATATGGGGATATGAAGATATAGAAAAATGCAAATATCAGGTTGATACTGTTGCGGAATTGCCGGAACTAATAAAAACCGGAGTGTGAAACTCACACTCCGGTTTTTGTAATTAATTTTGCTTTCTTACAATCTTATACTCGTCCCCATCCTGAAAATAGGGGCAGTCTTTAAATGTATTTGTCATAAACCTTGCCATTTCGTCTTCATCAAGGCTTACATCGCACACATAACATTCGTATTCTTCGTCATAAAAATAATTTGCACAATATTCACAGCATTTGTTTGACATTTTATAAAACTTCTCCTTCGCCATTGAAAAGAGGAAGAGGTTCTAAAAATATAATATCATCTCTGTTTGCTGCATCCCCTTCGGCAAGTATTGCCATTTTACCTACAATATTGCCGCCTGCTTTTACAACAAGCTCTTCAATTGCTGCAAGTGATTCACCTGTGCTTATAACATCGTCTACAATAAGCACTTTTTTGCCCTTCATAAGGTCAATTTCAGTTTTGCCTATGCATAGGGACTGTGTGTGTGCAGTAGTTATGGAATCTACATTTGTTGTGATAATGTCTTCCATATATACCTTTGGCCCTTTTCTTGCAATTATGTAATCGTTTTGCCCTGACTGGCGTGCCATTTCGTATATAAGAGGGATACTTTTACATTCTGCGGTAATCATAATATCGTATTCGGGAGCCTTTTTCAAAAGCTCTGTTGCACAGGCTTTGGTAATTTCAACATCACCAAAAAGGATAAATGCCGCAATTTGCAAATTGTCGTTAACAGGGAAAAGAGGCAAATCTCTTTTTACGCCTGCAATTTCCATAGTGTATGCTTTTTTCATAATAAATCAAGACCTTTCTATTTAGTGAATTTTTGATAATATTCAACTGCCATTTTGTCACAACGTTCATTTTCGGGGTGGCCCGCGTGGCCTTTAACCCAGTTGTATTCCATTTTGTGAATTGCAGCAAGCTGTAAAAGTTTTTCCCATAGGTCGGGGTTTAGGGCAGGGTCTTTTTTATTGCGTTTCCACCCGTTTTGTTTCCATTTAACTGCCCAGCCAAGCGAAAGGGCATCTATTACATATTTGGAGTCGCTTGTAAGTACAACGTGGCAAGGCTCGTTTAAAGCCTCAAGTCCCTTTATAACGCCTAAAAGCTCCATACGGTTGTTGGTGGTATTTTCTTCACCGCCGGACATTTCCTTCTCGTGGCCCATGTATTCTAAGATCGGGCCCCAGCCGCCGGGGCCGGGATTGCCGGAACAAGCCCCGTCGGTGTACAAAGTTACGGTTTTCATTCCGCTTCTTCCTCGGCTGCGGCCACACCCTGAACAGCCACGACCTTGTTGCCGTCCTCGATGCGCATGACGATGACGCCCTGCACATCACGCTTGTAG
>JAZSRE010000130.1:0-2954 GCA_045538345.1 Clostridia bacterium | reverse complement strand
TTTTTCCCAAAATCTCAATAGGATTTTTATATACAATATTTCCTTTTAATTTTCAATAACGCCGAAACACCCATAAATCTTTCTGACTTTTTTCTAAAAGAAATGGTTAGAAAAGTGAGTAAAAGTGGCAATACGAGAAATTCGAGTGCAGTAAAGGCTTTGAAGGATTTTAACCCCTCAAAGCCTTGATTTTACGCATTTTTTATCGCTTTCTAATTTCTCTTATCTTCCGCTTACTTGCTCTAACCTACGAAGTCAAAGCCGACTCCTTGAGAAGAAACTTTTTATACAGACACTTGTCTTTCTGATGTATTATAGATGACCGCCTTCAATTTCCGCAGTATTCTTACCATGAATAACAACAGTTTTGTCCTCAGGAACATATTCATCGGGGAAATGCACCATAATATCCTCTTTTTCAAGTTTGGACTGCAATACAGGAATATTTACCTTAGCAACATCTGTCTTATCCTCGATTGCCATACATGCCGCCTTTGCAGCAGCCTGACCCGTAATAATTGCAGGCGGAATAACGCGGAGCAGATCCCAACCATATCCTACGCCTGCAGCACTTCTGCCTGCGGTTAACATATTTGGGTAATCTTTTCGTGTTATACATCTTAATGGCACTTCGAACAAGTGGTCTCTGTGCTCAAAATCATTTATCGCACAAATTGAATCATCAAAATGCTTGTACGCATCTCCAAGGCTCAAAGCATAGTCAGCATCAAGTCTGCAGGTTGTTCTGAACTGAGGCATAAACGGAAGATGTGTAATCTCACGGCTTAATCTATCTGTGCCTTTTAACTTTTCAAGAACCAAAAGCTGATTTCTTACCAAATAATCTGTAACCTCGTCAACTGTAAGACCAGACCATTTTGGTATGTCATCAGGCTGATTATCTCCAAAAAGATTTATACCCCCACCGCAAGTACCTGTAAAGGCATAATAAATATTTTGTTCTTTAATAGCTTTTTCGCAGGATTCAAGTGTAATCATTTTTACAAGGTATGTAAAAAAGTTCTCGCCTGCAACCACAGGCACACCGCCACGACGAAAAACATCACAATCACCGGTTACATCTATGAGCATTTTGCACGCATAATATTCTGTGCCTGACTTACTTTCGGTAACAACACCTTTGCAAACATTGCCTTCCATAACAGGCTCACAAGCCATACAATCAAAAAGAATATCTGCTCCTGACTTGGTTATTTCTTCTGTAAGCTGAAGTGCAAAAATATCCGGAGAAAACCTTTGAGTATATCTTCTCTCCGTAGGCTCTTTGGGTTCGCCGTTTTTCCATTCTTCCGGTATTGTATCATAACCGTATTTTGCACTTAATCTTGTCCATTTTTCACACAAGCCAAAAATTATTTGTTTGCCGCGTCCATTACACATTGGAACAAAGAAATTGATTAACCCCAAGGTTGCAAGTCCGCCAAGAATATTTGACTTCTCTATAATGAGTACAGAATGTCCGTCATTTGCTGCGGTAACTGCAGCGGCAACTCCTGCCACACCGCCTCCGCATACAATAACATCGTATTGTTTCTTTACATCTAACTTTTTGGTGATTGTAATACTACCCATTCTGAAATTCTCCTTTTGAATAAAAATATTTTTGACCGTTTTGTTTGTTTCAGATAATGATACTTTAGTTGGCACTTCAATTATTTTGATACCGCATCAATAATTAAATTGGCACATAATACCTACCTATATTATATACATCATTCTTAAAAAGTCAATCTTTATTGCATATTAGTCAGTGACCTACAGCTTTGTATTTACAATACAAAAACTTTGTGTTAAAATATATTTGCAAAAATTTGTGATTGGATTGTGATTAATTATGGCTGAAGATGCAAAAAAATCAAGACGGTATGAAATATCTTTTCTCAATGTGCTTTTTTGTTTAATAGTGATTTTTATTCACATTACATCCTATTTGGTATCGCAATCGGTTGTAAAAAGTGCCGGATACAGTATTGCTGTCATTTTTTCGCGGCTTTCGTCATTTGTTGTGCAGGGTTTTGTTATGCTTTCCGGGGTAAAACTTTTTCTTACAGGAAAAGACTCTGTTTCTTACACAAAATGGCTGAAGCAGCGTTTTTTTGGCATTATTTTGCCATATATATTGTGTTTTGCCGTTTATTACATATATTACTTTTTTGTATACGATTATCCTCTTGATATCAAGTTTATACTATCAAAGTTTTTTACCGGCGATCTGGTTTGTCATTTGTATTTCATACCGATAATCGCCCAGTTTGACCTGTTGTTGCCTCTCTGGAAAAAAATCATAAATAGGTGTTCGCCTATTATTGTTGTGCCGTTTTGCATTATGATTTCTCTTATTCTTGGAAACTACTTTCCAAATATGGTTAGAATAGTTTCACCTGATTTAAACTTTTTGTATAATGACCGATTGTTTACAACCTACCTTTCATTCTACATTATCGGTTGCTATATCGGCAAAAATTACAACGGCTTTTTAACGGTATTAAAGAATAATTTCAAAACGATATTGGTATGCTTTGTCATTGCGACACTTCTGTGCACATATTACAGTCTGCTTTCGTATAACAACATTGTCCATGTGCCATTTTTGAGCCAAGTACATAATTTGTATGTTTATTGTGCGATATTCTTGATTTACTCACTTTCTGCAAAGATTGCACCATATCTTATGAAAAAAATAAGTCTGATTAATCAAATTGACTTTGTAAGCTATGATATATACCTATGGCATATGCTTGTTTTACTTATGACGGACCGTCTGATAATAGAAAAATTCGGGGTGTATTCTCTGATATATGCATTTGTTATAAGAGTTATTGTTGTTTACACAGTAACTATACCACTATGTTTAACTCTTAATAAATTAAAAGAAGAATTATTAATTGATTTTTTATAATATGTGTGTTAAACTCTATCATATTAGTACACAC
>JAZSRE010000062.1:0-2394 GCA_045538345.1 Clostridia bacterium | reverse complement strand
GTGTTGATTGCAAATTTACATTTCTTGCCTTTGCCTGTGCTGTAGTAGACGAGAGTGTGATTGATATCAATAACTCCTTCTTCAAGGTCGATATCACACCACCTCAGTCCTGTTAATTCGCCTATTCGCACACCTGAGCCGAACATAACTGCAAAAAGAGGATACCAATGGTTGTATTTTGGCGTTCTTTTCAAATAGTCAAGAAACAGCCGTTGCTCATCTGCCGTTAATGCTTTTCGCTCTTTGATTTCGAAATCATGAGCCTGCTTCAGTTCTTTGAGCATCTTGTCAGTAGGGTTTGAGCGGATGCAGTTATCATCTACCGCCAAGTCAAATACCTGATGCAATACATTGTGAACAGTATCAATGGTAGATATGGATAACATTCTTTCGTCTGCGAGGGTGTTATAGAACCTTTTCACATCCGATTTCTTTACATCTGCAATCCTATTCTTGCCGAAACTGTCTCTGACATAGTTGTTATACATACATAGATAGTTTTTGAATGTGTTATCTTTCAGACCTCGTTTCAAATCGCACCATGCATCAAACACATTGTTAATTGTCAGTTTCTTGGTTTCGGTTTTGATTCCATCGTGTTCGTCAATCACGATTTCTTTTTCAAGCTCTCTTAGTTCTTCCAGAGTGGGTGCATATACTGCATGTCTTACTCCGTCAGGGCCAACCCATCTATAATCGTAGGTCCCGTTCTTTCTCTGCGATTCGCCCTTTCAAAGCACTCTTCGGTTACTGTCAAACCGTTTGTTCTTTTTACCTTTCTCTATATTCATAATTAACTCCTTCCTAATGGCTTGCACCGGAAGGAACCTTAACTATCGATATTCATTATACTATATTTTAGCTGTGTAGTCCAGGAATTTCAGTACAAGCCATTGTAAAATTTAATATAATTTTTCATATCGAGTATTGCTCCTCTATGTATTTAAGGAATTTATTTTTCTTGATAAGTCGTTTGGATCCAATCCATAATACAAAATCGCAATCCTCGTTATCGGTGAGATCGCGTAATTTCTGCTGTCCGATACTAAAATACGCTGCAGCTTCCTCTAAGGTTAAGTTCGCCTTTTCCCAAAAAGGAATTTCTTTCATATTACGCACCCACCTTTCCGATTCTTGCAAATCTCATGTGAGTTCTCCTTTCGATTTACTAAGTCATATATTTAATACTCAAATCACCGAAAGTTTGAGTTTCTCCTTTCTTTTAGATTTTTGACCGCCGTACATTAAAGATAATCGGTGAATGTGTAAGTATTATCAAATTAAGTTTGTTTTACATCAAAACGGAAGCAGCACCTTCCCACAGGAGTTTCACCTCAGCCCATTCTGATGGCCTGCCGTCCAATTCAGTGACGAGTTCAAGACGGGAGTATCATTATCAGCAATAATGGTCTTCGCATAGCGGTTTGCAAATCCGCCTTATTGCATGAAGTTTATCGCTCGCGTTCTGCGGGGTAGAGAAGGTCTTCGCTCCTTTGCAAAACTGCTCGCATTATTGCTTATGTGTTTTGATGTTGTTATTCAATTTTCAAGGTTCAACTTATATATTTCAGCTAGGATTTTCTTCTTGGGCTATCATTATAGCGCGTGAACCTAGGGGCCTGTCAAGGCCTTTTCGCCTGCGTCACGAAATTTTAACAAAAGTGCAGCGAACGCGCAATAATTAAAATTTTTATAGTATATATTTTGCTTCTTGCAACCGCTTTATATGTCGCACATTTCGCTCATAAAAATAGCAGGTGGGGTAATTACCCTACCTGCAATATTTTTGTGCTACAACGTGCTTTTACAGCCGTTACATTTGCCCTCAAAATCGATTTTGTGAATTAGCCTTCATCATATATATCGCTGTCATTCTCAATGCATGCCATAACAAATCTTGCTCCAAGTTTAAATCCTTTTATAAAGGTTTGACATTCTGTGATTTGCATCATTTCATCGTAGCAAGCCTTGAATTTACCAAACACCTCTTTTTCTTGTTCGTTTAAGTTTTCAAGCAACTTTTCTTCATTCTTGGTAAGCAACCTAAATGTCTTATCAAATTTTCTTTGCCTTTGAAATGGTCTTTCCATCGGGTTTATGTTTCCATACCAGAATTCTTCGAGTATATGCATTATTTTTCCTCCTTACGCAAAGAGAGCGACTCAAGTTCCGGTATATCCGAAATCGAGTCGCCCTCTTCAATCATTCTTTTTGCTGTAATCAGTGCATGTTTGACATAAATCATATTCAGTTGTTCTCGTATAGTCTTGGCATCAACCTTTTGTTCAACCATTTTGAATACTTCTACAAACACAGCGCTTTCAATGTTGTACTTATCTCCATACATAATGCTTTCTAATTTGTACTTTGCCATTTGTGTCACCTCCTGTGACA
>JAZSRE010000116.1:0-1734 GCA_045538345.1 Clostridia bacterium | reverse complement strand
TCATCCAAAGCCGCCCAGTCAAAGCCGTCCCATGTTGTGTCAAGTTCCCACAAAGGAGCATTATTTTTATAAACCTTGTTAAGGTCCTCTACAAACTTTTTATGCTGTCTGTGAGCATCATATTCAAGCAAATTCCAGTCAAGCTCTTGTTCCTCATTCCATTCAATAAACTGCCCTATGTCGCAACCCATAAACAAAAGCTTTTTGCCGGGGTGTGCAAACATATAACCAAGATATGCTCGAAGGTTTGCAAACTTATCTTCATATTCCCCGGGCATTTTGTTTATAAGTGAGGCCTTGCCGTGTACCACCTCGTCGTGTGATAAAGGCAAAATAAAGTTTTCGGAAAAAGCGTAGGTAAGTGAAAAGGTAAGGTTGTTGTGAACACCCTTTCTGAAAAATGGGTCCTGCTTCATATAAACAAGTGAGTCATTCATCCAACCCATATTCCACTTGTAGTTAAACCCAAGTCCGCCCTCATCAACAGGGTAAGTTATCATAGGCCATGCGGTAGATTCCTCCGCTATCATCATAATACCCTTAAATGCGGAAAATACCCTTGTATTTAGCTTCTGCAAAAATTCTTTTGCCTCAATGTTTCCGTTACCGCCGTACTTGTTAGGTCTCCACTGGCCCTGTTCCTTACCATAGTCAAGGTAAAGCATCGACGCAACTGCGTCAACCCTAAGCCCGTCTATGTGGTACTTTTCAAGCCAGTAGCAGGCGTTTGAAATCAAAAAACTTCTAACCTCATTTTTGCCATAGTCAAAAATTCTTGTGCCCCAGTCGGGATGTTCTCTCTTTAGGGGGTCGGCATATTCGTAACAATAGCTTCCGTCAAATTCATATAGGCCCTGTGCATCTTTCGGGAAGTGGGCAGGTACCCAGTCTAAAATTACACCTATTCCGTTTTGGTGGCACTTGTCTACAAATGCCATTAAATCCTTTGGTGTGCCGTAACGGGATGTAGGCGCATAGTAACCCGTAACCTGATACCCCCAAGACTTATCATAAGGATATTCCGAAACAGGCATAAGCTCAATGTGTGTAAATCCCATTTCCTTAACATAAGGTATAAGCTCCTGGGCTATTTTTTCATAGCTGAATGTATTACCGTCTGCATATCTTCTCCAGGAACCAAGGTGCATTTCATAAATGCTTACAGGCTGGTTGTAAGGTGTTTCTCGGTTTTCCATCCACTTTGAGTCTTTCCAGTCATAACCGCCAAGATTATAAACCCGCGAAGCCGTACCGGGGCGTGTTTCACTATGGTAAGCATAAGGGTCTGCCTTAAAATGTTCCTCACCGTCTGCACCAACTATAATGTACTTGTAGGCATCAAATTCCTTAACACCTTCAATAATACATTCAAAAATACCGCCCTCTGTAATGCGGTAAGCCCTGTTGGCATACTTTTCCCAGTTGTTAAAATCACCTGTAACATAAACATCTGACGCCTCGGGTGCCCAAACACGAAAAACGCAGTAGTTATCTATAATATGTGAACCTAAGTATTCAAAAGCACAATAATTTGTACCCTCATGGAATAAATACTCGGCAAGGTTGTTATCCTCATTTAAAAAACTGTTCATCTTTTGCACCTGCCTATAAAATAGTCTTGTTTTTTGTGGATATTATATCACAAATTTTAATTTTTGTATAGTATTATTGTAAAATTTGAATATATTTTAAAATTTTTTTACATTTTTTACAATAAATTGCAGTGGTTTTTAT
>JAZSRE010000024.1:0-16583 GCA_045538345.1 Clostridia bacterium | reverse complement strand
GTACACAGTCGCTTTATTTTAACTGGTACAATTTTATAAATTATCCTGACGAATATCAAAGTTGGTGGGGGTTTGACAACCTTCCAAACGTTACGGAAACAAACCCTGAATATATGCAGTATATCACAGGCGAAAACGATGTTATAGAATACTGGCAGTGGCTTGGTGCAAGTGGTTGGAGATTAGACGTAGCAGACGAGTTGCCCGATGAATTTTTAGATAGCCTATATGCACGTGCAAAGAAAACGGATGATGACTGCTTTGTAATAGGCGAGGTATGGGAAGACGCAACCAACAAGTTTGCTTACGGCATAAGACGTCGTTATTTACTTGGCGGGCAGATGGACAGCGTTATGAACTATCCCTGGCGTACCGCAATTTTGGAATTTGTGCAAAATGGTGACGAAAAACTTTTCAACGACAGGCTTATCTGTATAATGGAAAACTATCCTCCGCAGGTTTTACAATGCCTTATGAACAGCCTTTCAACCCACGATACCCTTCGTGCAATAACCTATTTCGGTGTAGACCATGATGTCCCCGATACAGAAAAAGGTGCTTACCGAATGAACAACGAAGAATATAAAAAGGGCAAAAAAATGCTTTTGCAGGCAACCTTTTTGCAGTTTACACTGCCCGGTATTCCAAGCATATACTATGGTGATGAAGTAGGCTTACAGGGCTTTCGCGACCCATATTGCAGAATGGGCTACCCATACGGATATGAGGATTTTGAAATTCTTGATTTCTACAAAGCTCTTGCAAAGGTACGTACTGAAAATACCGAAGATTTCAAACAACCCCTTAAACTCCACACAATGCAAAATGGCTTGTATGCCTTTATGCGTGGTAACTTACTTTGTGCAATAAATTTGGGTAATGATATGCAGTATGTGAAATTTGATAATAAAAAAATTGTTTTCCAATATGGGGAAAACAAAATCTTTGACCATGGCGTGGACTTGATGCCGAAAAACTTTATAATATTAAAATAACCGAGGCATATCCCTCGGTTATTTTAATTTTTTTCTGCAAATATCTTTTAAAACACACACATCACATTTCGGCGAGCGTGCAGTACAATACTTTCTTCCGTGTTCCACAAGCTGGTGGCAGAACAGTGTCTGATAATCCTTTGGTATTTTTTTCACCAAATCCTTTTCAATTTTATGTTGTTCCGTTTCCTTTGTAAGCCCCATCCGTTTTGAAAGTCGCATACAATGGGTGTCCACCACCACACCGGGTATGCCAAAAACATCACCGCGGATTAAATTGGCAATCTTTCTTCCCACACCCGGAAGCTCGGTTAAGGCTTCCATAGATGAAGGTACTTCACCGCCGTATTTTTCAAGTAAAATTTTGCAAGTGCCTATTATATTTTTAGCCTTGTTTCGATAAAATCCCGTAGACTTTACATCAGCCATAAGCTCTTCCAAATTGGCATTTGCATAGTCCGAACAACTTTTGTATTTTTTTACAAGGTCTTTCATAACAATATTTACACGGGCGTCGGTACACTGAGTTGCAAGCTGTGTGGCAATTAAAAGTTCAAGGGGATTTTCGTAATCAAGGCTACACTCCGCCTCGCCGTATTCCGCCATAAAACGGTCTTTTATTGCTAATACGTATTCATTCATTTTCATAACAATCACCAATACAATTTTATCACATTTGCTTTTCAAAGTCAAAAGTTTGACAAAAAAACTCATATATGATAAAATAATTGATTATATATATTAAGAGGTATTTTATTATGAACACGCCTTTGGCAGAAAGAATGCGTCCTCATAGCTTAGACGAAGTTGTAGGGCAAAAGCATCTTATAGGTGAAAACAAAATACTTAAAAATCTTATAGATTCAGGCAACATTCCCAATATGATTTTCTACGGCCCATCAGGTACGGGCAAAACCACTGTTGCAAACATTGCCGCCATGGCATCCGACAAGCAGTTTTACAAATTAAATGCCACAAATGCATCACTTACAGACATTAAGGCAATTACTGCGGAACTTGGCGAAAACAGCTTTTCAAAGGGAATTTTGCTTTATCTTGACGAAATACAAAATTTCAATAAAAAGCAACAACAGTCTTTGCTTGAATTTATCGAAACGGGGGACATAACCCTTATTGCCTCCACTACTGAAAACCCTTATTTTTATGTATATAACGCAATTTTAAGCCGAAGCAGTGTTTTTAAATTCAAACCCGTCGAAACGGAAGATGTTTCACAGGCAGTTTTGCGTGCCATAGAAAAGCTTCAAAAAGAAATGCCCGACAACAAAATTGTTTTTGATGAAGATGCGGTAAATCACATTTCGGCAATGTCAAACGGAGATGTAAGAAAGGCTTTAAATGCCGTTGAGGTTTGTATTTACAGTGTAATGCCCGATATGGAGGGCGTGCTTAAAATAGACCTTGAAACTGCAGAACAGGCTTCACAAAAAACTGCAATGACATACGACAAACTTGGTGACAACCATTACGATATACTAAGTGCTTTTCAAAAAAGCATAAGAGGTAGCGATGCTGATGCGGCCATACACTATATGGCAAGGCTTTTGTGTGCAGGTGATATGATATCCGTCTGCAGACGGCTTATGGTAATAGCCTGTGAAGATATTGGTCTTGCATATCCTCAGGCGGTAAGCATTGTAAAATCCTGCGTAGACTGCGCCTTCCAGTTGGGGTTACCTGAGGCAAGAATTCCCCTTTCCCAGGCAGTTATACTGCTTGCTACTGCACCAAAGTCAAATTCCGCTATATGTGCAATAGACCAGGCTATGGCAGATATTGAAAAAGGCAACTGCGGTGAAATCCCACTGCATCTTAAAGATTCACACTACCAGGGTGCTTCAAAAATGGGCAGAGGTGTTGAGTACAAATACCCTCATACTTACCCAAACCACTATGTGGAACAGCAATATCTTCCCGATGTACTTAAAAACAAAAAATATTACATTCCCGGCGAAAATAAATTTGAACAGAATGCTGATGAATTCTGGAAAAAATTCAAAAACAAGTAAAAGGAGGAAACAAAATGCCAGAATGGTTACAAACTGACTTAATAAGTTTACTAAGATTAATATTATCTTGTATATGCGGTATTGCAATAGGGTTTGAACGCAAAAACCGTTCAAAAGAAGCAGGTATACGTACACACTGTATCGTTGCCTGTGCATCTGCACTTATGATGCTTATTTCAAAATACGGATTTTACGACCTTATTTCCCAAAGTCTTGAGGGGGTAGATATCCGTCTTGACCCATCCCGAATGGCTCAGGGTATAGTTACAGGTGTCGGCTTTTTGGGTGCCGGTATGATATTTATTCAAAGAGGCGGTATCCGAGGTCTTACAACAGCTTCAGGAATATGGGCAACCTCAGGTATAGGTATGGCAATTGGTGCGGGTATGTATTTTATAGGAATTGCCTCAACTGTAATTATTTTATCTTTACAGATTTTCTTGCACGGAAACCATAAATTTATGACCCAGCACAAGGCAAGAACTCTTAAAATTTACGGTATTACAAAAAGAAATTATCAGGAATACATAACCAAAAAACTAGCTGCGATGGGTATTTCAATAAACGATATTTCCATAAGAAGAAATGAAGAATCTACCCTTGACTACACCTTATATCTCGATATGCCAAGTGAAATAAGGGAAGAACAGATTATAAGAGATTTTGAAAACGAAGGTTCAAAATGCTACATTGACTTTATACACTAAAAAAATGCAAGCGATTTCGCTTGCATTTTTATTTAATCTCAATTATCAAATCACACTTATTTTTTATATCAAATACCTGAAAATATCTATGTTCCATAGGTATCCATTCTTCAAAAAACCTTTTTGCAAATTCAGGGGAATTCCTTTTTAAAATTCTCTCTTTCTGTAAATTAGCACCTACATCAAGAAATACCGAAAGGTTGTAATATTCCAAAAAATAAGGGTGCATACTGTAAGCCCCCTCAACCACATTTAACCTTTTAGGTGTAAAAGTTACGGGAGGCAAAATTTCCATTTTAGAACAGTCAAACTTTCTGTAACTAACATTTTCTCCCTTTGAAAGAGGCATAAGTACTTCTTCAAAAAATCTTTCTCTGTCCACATTTCCGCCTGCTTCGGCAAAGCGTTCCGCCGTTCTTTGTTCAGGACGCAAAAAGAAATCATCCATATGAAAAACGTTGCAATCATAATGCATGCTCAATAAATCCCCAAGGGTGGACTTACCGCTTGCGCTTCCTCCATCTATGGCAAGAGTTACGTTGCCTTTTTCCAGCATAGAATCTATTTTTTTATAAAGAATTTCAAATTCACTTATTTCCATAATATTTCTCCGTAACCATAACAATTACAGGTACAAAAACCAACTGGATAACAATGCCGGGTATTGCATTTGTAACTGCACCTGCCAAAAATGCAGACATACCAAAGGCTCCACCCTGTAACATCACACAAAAATACATTGCAGCTCCCCATACAAGCCTTCCCACAACCATAGCAATAATCAGCGAAAGGTATATGTATATTCTTTTTTTAGGGAAAATTTTACGCATAAGCCCCGAAACCAATCCGTATACTGCAAGCTCAAAAGCCATACAAATAGCTTTTGGAAACAAAGGTGGCATACCTAAGGTTGCGGAACGAATAATCGGTGCAACAAAACCAACGCCAAGCCCCCATTGCCAACCGCACACCATACCGCATATTAAAACGGGAATGTGCATAGGGCAAAGCATAGAGCCAATTTCAGGAATCTGCCCGGTTAAAAACGGAAATATATATGCAAGTGCAAGAAACAGTGCCGAAAGCACCATATTTAAACTTTTATTTTTATTAGACACAACCTCATCCCCAATCCTCCCCTATTTTATCACAATACTCCGCCAAAAGTCAACAAAAAACAGACCGTAACTTACGGTCTGCATCATTTTAAAACCTGTCAACAGGGTATAATATTTGCAACTGATTAATTTTGCTCTTGTAAGCTTCCTGCTGTTTTTCCTGAATCAAGGAAACCTTTAACTGTTCCTTAACTGTATCAAATTCCACAGGCTTTGCTTCACTTTTTGAATTTAGCTTAATAATATGGAACCCAAACTGTGTTTTAACAGGGCCTCTTACTTCCCCAACTTCCATTGAAAAGCAAGCTTCGTCAAATTCAGGAACCATCTGACCCTTAGTAAATTCACCAAGGTTACCACCGTTTTCGGAAGATGGGCAAGAACTGTTTTCCCTTGCACAGTCTTCAAAAGAAACTTCCTTTGCATTTATTTTTGCAATAAGGTCATTTGCCTTTTCTTCACTGTCTACAAGAATATGGCTTGCACCAACCTTTTCACCTTCAACAAACATTTCCTTATTCTTATCAAAATATTCCTTAACTTCCTCATCCTTAACTGTTACTTTTTCCAAAGCCTTTTTCATTGTAAAGTTAACAAGAAGGTCGTTTTTAACCATTTCAAGTTCCTTTTTAAATTCAGGGTCATATTCAAAAAGATTTTTCTGAGCATCCAAAAGCAAAAGTTTTTTGCTTATAAGCTGTTCCAAAACCATTTTTCTGCCCTGTTCGTTATTAACATTTTGCCCATGTTGCATAAGTGAAACAACCATTGAATCAACTTCTGCCTCTGTAATTGCAACACCGTTTACTGTTGCCAAAACTTTTGAATTCATAATAATACCGTAGCCTTTCTATTTTTAATTCTTTGAATATTCTATCATACAAAACCCATAAATACAAGTGATTTTTATAAATTTATGTCTATTTGCATTTTTTAAAAAATTATGATATTATAAAAAGCAAGAGGTGATTATATGATTAAAAAACTGGTCATTACCCTTGCTTTTTTATTTGCTTTAACAACCATTACAGTTTTAGGTGCAGACCAATACAAAGGCTACGAATTGCCCATAGATATTGAAATAAACGGCAGTTTTGTAAAATGTGATGCAAAGCCCTTTTTAAAAGACGGTGTTACATACATTCCCCTTCGGGCACTTTCAAATGCCATAAACGCCCAAATTTTATGGGATGATGCCACATACACCGCAACAATGGTAAAAGACGAACACACTTTTGCTTTTTGTTCTGAAGAAACATACTGCACCATAGACGGTACTACACAAAACTGTAATGCAATAAACTATAAAGACCTTACATTTGTTCCCGTAAGAATAATATCCGAAACACTAAATTACAAAGTGGACTGGGACAATACGTATATGGTGGTACAAATTACCGCCCCAAATGTAACGGTTGCCGATAATTGCAAAGATAATTCATACACCTATGAGGATATTACATACCTTAGCAAAATAACAATGTTGGAATCAGGCTCAGGCAGTCTGGATATGAAAATTGCAATTTGTAACACTATTTTAAACAGAGTAAAATCCACCCTGTTTCCGAATACGGTTAAAGAGGTTATATTTGACACAAAGTATGGCACACAGTTTCCTCCTGCGCATACGGATATGATAAAAAAAACTCCTTCAAAGGAATGTTTTATTGCCGCAAAATGTGCGCTTAACGGTGTAAACCTTGCAGGAAAATCCCTTTACTTTATAAGCACTAAGGCGGCACCAAAGTCCTGGGCACATAAAAACAGACCATTCTATAAAACTATCGGAAGCACAAATTTCTACAACTAAGACGGTTTGAAAAAAAAGCCCAGACCTCAAAAGAACGGATTTATTAATTAAAAACATTTATGAAGAAAAGCCAGCATCGGCTTTTCTTTTTATTTTATATTCTTTTGATATGAACAAACATCACCTCTCGCAGTATCTTTATACAGCTTCGGGTTCTGTTTGTCCATTCTGCATCTTTTTTTCTTCACCTTATTATGAATAAAACCTAAAGTGATAGAAAAAATTGTGTCAGAACGAAAAAACTGAGCAAAAGCAAGATTTCTTCTTGCTTTTGGTTACCCGAAGGCGTACAAAGGTACGTCGAGTGGCGAAGTTTTTTTGTAGCAAAAATAAAAAAAGGGAAATATCTCAAAAAGATATTTCCCAATCCGTAATAATTTATATTTTTGCGTTCTGGCCTATTTTTTCATCACTATTACTCTGCATCTATTGTAGATACTGTTATTGTTATTTCTTCAAGTACATCCAAAAGAACTCTTACAGTATCAAGTGCAGTAAACATAGTAATATTGTTTTCGACTGCACACTGTCTTATCTTATATCCGTCACTTTCTTCCCTGTTAAAGGAATTTACATCTCTTGTGTTAATAACGTAGTTAATGTAGCCCTTACGCATAGATTCCAAAATAACCTCGTTATTTTCACTTAGCTTTGGCAAAATTCTTGTTTTAACATTATGCTTTTTAAGGAAGTTTGCAGTACCTTCAGTAGCCTCAATGTTAAAACCAAGGTCGTAAAATCTCTTCATTAAAGGCAAAGCCTCTTCCTTGTCCTTATCGGCAATAGTTACAAAAACTGTACCGTAGTTTGTAACATTCATACTTGCAGCCTGCAAAGCCTTGTACAAAGCCCTTGTAAGCTTTTTATCATAACCGATAGCTTCACCTGTTGACTTCATTTCAGGTGAAAGGTAAGCGTCAAGACCTCTTAATTTATTAAATGAAAATGCAGGTACTTTAACATACCATCTGTCCTTTTCCTTCGGATATTCAACTGTAATACCCTGTTCCTTAAGGCTTTTTCCAAGTATTACAAGAGTTGCAATATCTGCAAGACTGTAACCTGTTGACTTTGAAAGGAAAGGCACAGTTCTTGAAGAACGAGGGTTAACCTCAATTACATATACATTTTCATCATTATCAACAATAAACTGAATGTTGTAAAGACCAATAATACCAATACCAAGACCAAGCTTTTTAGTATAGTCTAAAATTGTATCCTTAACCTTCTGGCTTATGGAGAATGTTGGGTAAACGCTTATAGAGTCACCTGAATGAACACCTGTCCTCTCAACGTGTTCCATAATACCAGGCACAAAAATATCTGTACCGTCGCAAACTGCGT
Organism: Clostridia bacterium; assembly: GCA_045538345.1. Lineage (GTDB taxonomy): Bacteria > Bacillota > Clostridia > Monoglobales > Firm-18 > CAZNKU01. Next base: position 8,579 of record JAZSRE010000024.1, on the reverse strand, counting down.
CAACTTCAACTTCCTTACCTACAATGTATTTATCAACCAAAACAGGTCTGTCCTCATCAATTTCAACGGCAGTTTTAAGGTACTGACGAAGTGCCTTTTCGTCTGCAACAATCTGCATAGCCCGTCCGCCAAGTACGTAACTTGGTCTTACAAGTACAGGGTAACCAATATCCTTTGCAGCAGCTACGCCGTCTTCAATCTTTGTAACCGCCTTACCCTTTGGCTGAGGTATTTTAAGCTGTTCCATAATCTTTTCAAAAGAATCACGGTTTTCAGCCTTGTCAATGGCGTCGCAGTCTGTACCGATAATTTTAACTCCGCGTTTCATCAAAGGCTCAGCAAGGTTAATTGCAGTCTGCCCACCTAAAGATGCAATTACACCTATTGGCTTTTCAAGCTCAACAATGTTCATAACATCTTCAACTGTCAAAGGTTCAAAGTAAAGCTTGTCGCTTGTTGTATAGTCAGTTGAAACAGTTTCAGGGTTGTTGTTTATTATAATAGATTCATATCCCGCATCTTTAATTGTCTTAATTGCGTGTACAGTTGAATAGTCAAATTCAACACCCTGACCGATACGTATAGGCCCCGAACCCAAAACAATAATCTTTTTCTTATCACTTACAATAGATTCGTTTTCATCCTCATAGGTTGAGTAGAAATAAGGTGTGTATCCGTTAAATTCACCTGCACATGTATCAATAGTTTTGTAAACAGGGAAAAGATTATTTTCCTTACGGATTTTATAAACCTCATCTTCTGTTGTTTTCCAGAGGCGTGCAATATATTTGTCTGAAAAACCCATTCTCTTGGCAGTTTTAAGCACATCAAAATCCATCGGCTTTTCAACAAGCACCTTTTCAAGGTCAACAATATTTTTAATCTTGTCAAGGAAAAGCATATCAATTTGTGTAGCATCACAAATTCTGCTGTGGTCAACACCAAGCCACATAAGTTCCGCAATCGCATATATACGGTCATCTGTGCCTTCCTTAATGTAGTTCATAAGTTCATCAATAGATGTATTTTCATTGTCAAATTTAGACATATGAATATGTGAAGTACCAATTTCAAGTGAACGAATAGCCTTAAGGAAACATTCCTCCAAAGTACGGCCAATACTCATTACCTCACCCGTTGCCTTCATCTGTGTACCAAGCTTGTTGTTGGCGTCCACAAATTTATCAAATGGGAAACGAGGCATTTTTGCAACAACATAGTCAAGTGATGGTTCAAATGACGCAGGTGTGTTTGCAATTTTAATTTCGTCCAAAGTCATACCAACTGCAACCTTTGCAGTAACTCGTGCAATAGGGTATGCACTTGCCTTTGACGCAAGGGCAGATGAACGTGATACACGAGGGTTAACCTCAATTACAAAGTATGAAAATGACTGAGGGTCAAGAGCAAACTGAACGTTGCATCCCCCTTCAATTTTCAAAGCCTTTATAATTCGAAGTGCCGCATTTGAAAGCATGTGATATTCCTTGCTTGTCAAAGTCTGTGCAGGAGCAACAACAATAGAATCCCCTGTATGGATACCAACAGGGTCAACATTTTCCATACTGCAGATTGTAATTGCAGTATCCTTGCTGTCACGCATAACTTCAAATTCAATTTCTTTATAACCTTTAATACTCTTTTCAACCAAAACCTGATGAACAGGTGAAAGCTTAAGAGCATTTTTCATAATTTCACGAAGCTCTGTTTCATCATCGGCAAAACCACCGCCTGTACCACCAAGTGTAAATGCAGGGCGAAGTACAACAGGGTAGCCAATTTCTTCAGCAGCTTTTACGCCTTCTTCCATAGAATGTGTAATAATTGAAGGCAAAACAGGTTCACCAAGTTCTTCGCAAAGTTCCTTGAAAAGCTCACGGTCTTCCGCACGTTCAATACTTTCAACATTTGTACCCAAAAGTTCTACCTGACATTCGTGCAAAATCCCCTTCTTTGCAAGTTGCATAGCAAGGTTTAAGCCTGTTTGTCCGCCAATACCGGGAACAATAGCGTCAGGTCTTTCATAACGAATAATTTTAGCAACATAATCAAGCGTCAAAGGTTCCATATAAACCTTGTCTGCAATAGTTGTATCTGTCATAATTGTAGCAGGGTTAGAGTTTGCAAGAATAACCTCATAACCCTCTTCTTTAAGGGCTAAGCAAGCCTGTGTACCTGCGTAGTCAAATTCCGCAGCCTGACCTATAACAATAGGACCGGAGCCGATAACAAGTACCTTTTTTATGTCTGTTCTCTTTGGCATATTACTTACCCTCCTTAAGAATACTTATAAATTTGTCGTAGAAACAAGGACTTCCATTAGGACCTTTTTCCAAACCCGGTTCAAACTGAACACCGTAAACCTTGTCCTTTTCGCAGGAAACACCCTCTACTGTATTATCAAGCAGGTTAATATGTGTAATTTCAAGTTTTGTACCTTTTATGCTGTCGGCATCAATAGTGTAGCCATGATTTTGTGTAGCTATCAAAACTGTATCATCAGCCAAAACTTTAATTGGGTGGTTTGCGCCTCTGTGACCAACCTTCATTTTATAAGTTTTTGCACCATAAGCCTTTGCAATAAGCTCTGCACCAACATTTATGCCAACAATGGGCATTTTCCCCTTAAGGTTTTTAATAAGTTCTACAACACAATCAATGTCATCAGGGTTACCCGGGCCGTTTGAAATAATTATGCCGTCAGGCTTCATAAACTCAATTTCCTCAGCAGTTACATTGTAAGGAACAATAGTAACATTACAACCCTTTGAGTTAAGAGCTTTTATAATACTGTTTTTAATTCCGCAGTCAACTGCAACAACGTCAAACTTATGGTTTGATGTTCGGGAATACCACTTTTTCTTACAGCTTACTTTACAAACTGCATCCTTTTTAAGTTCAGTTTCCGCAAGAATTTTCATAGCCTCCTCGTTGGGAGTATCAATATCACATATAAGAACCTTTACAGTACCATTATCACGGATGTATCTTGTAAGCTTTCTTGTATCAACACCGTAAATGCCCGGAATACCGTTGTCCTCCATAAGTTCAGACAACGTTTTTGTATATCTGAAATTACTTGGCATATCGTTATAGTCACGTACAACCAAACCGCCAATAGTAGGAAGCTTTGTTTCATGGTCCTCATCATTAATACCATAGTTACCGATAAGCGGATAGGTCATAACCACCATCTGATATGTGTTAGAAGGGTCAGAAATAATTTCCTGGTACCCAACCATAGATGTGTTTACAACAAGCTCGCATACAGAGTTGCACTTTGCACCAAAGCTGAAACCACAGTATGTTGTACCGTCCTCCAAAACAATCTTTACATCTTCTTTTATCATAAACTTTTTCACCCCTGCATATTCTATGTATAAATATGCACAAATTATAAAAAACCTGCATATCCCTCATAATATGTTATCATATTTTCGGTATTATTGTCAATAAAAATATAGATAAAATATGCCATAATAAGTAAATTTTTTTACCAGTTTTTTTTATTATTTCACCAAATATAAATATTATTAAATGTCACTGTTGCAAAATAGCAAAAACTGTTGTATAATATAGATATCTATTTCCTATAAAAGGAGAATCTTTATTATGCCAATGACAGATATAGAAATTGCACAAAGCGTGCAGATGAAAAACATTAACGAAATTGCAAAGGTTGCAGGCATTGACGCCAAGTACATTGAACAGTACGGCAACTACAAGGCAAAAATAGACCTTTCAATTTTAAAGGATTGTAAAAACAAAGACGGTAAGCTTATTTTAGTTACCGCCATTACTCCTACCCCTGCAGGTGAAGGTAAGACAACAACAACAATAGGCCTTGCAGACGGTATGAAGAAGATTGGCAAAAATGTTATGGTCGCGCTTCGCGAACCTTCCCTTGGCCCCGTATTCGGCGTAAAGGGCGGGGCAGCAGGTGGCGGATATGCACAGGTTGTACCTATGGAGGATATTAACCTTCACTTTACGGGTGATTTTCACGCAATCCGTGCGGCAAACAACCTTCTTGCCGCTATGCTTGATAACCACATACATCAGGGCAATAGCCTTGGCATAGATACAAGACAAATCACATGGAAAAGATGTGTAGATATGAACGACCGTCAGCTTCGTTACATAACAAACGGTCTTGGCGGCAAAACAAACGGCGTGCCTCGCGAAGACGGCTACGATATAACCGTAGCTTCCGAAATTATGGCAGTTTTGTGCCTTGCAAATTCAATTACCGATTTAAAGGAAAGACTTTCTAAAATTATTGTTGCATACAACTTTGAGGGCAAGCCTGTTACAGCAGGGGACCTTAAGGCATCAGGTGCCATGACTGCACTTTTAAAAGATGCAATTAAACCTAATCTTGTACAGACATTAGAAGGCACACCTGCACTTGTGCACGGCGGTCCTTTTGCAAACATAGCCCACGGTTGCAATTCAGTAATTGCTACCAAGCTTGCCTTAAAGCTTGGTGATTACACAGTTACAGAAGCAGGCTTCGGTGCAGACCTTGGTGCCGAAAAGTTTTTGGATATAAAATGCAGGTTTGCAGGTCTTAAACCTTCAGCAGTTGTTTTGGTTGCTACCATCCGTGCTCTTAAAATGCACGGCGGTGTGCAAAAAGCCGACCTTAATAGCGAAAACCTTGAGGCTTTGGAAAAAGGTATGCCAAACCTTTTAAAGCATCTTTCAAATATTACGGATGTATACAAATTACCTTGTGTTGTTGCGGTAAACAAATTCCCAACAGATACAGATGCAGAGGTTGAACTTGTAATTAAAAAATGCAAGGAGCTTGGCGTAAATGTTGTCCTTTCTGACGTATGGGCAAAAGGTGGCGAAGGCGGTGTTGACCTTGCAAACGAAGTTGTGGCACTTTGCGAAAAGGAAAATGACTTTACCTTCTCTTACGACACAAATGAAAGTATTGAAAATAAAATTGAAGCAATAGTTAAAAAGATATATGGTGGCGACGGTGTTGCATTTACACCGGGTGCAAAAAAACAAATTGCAAAACTTACAGAGCTTGGCTACGACAAGTTGCCTGTATGTATGGCAAAAACACAATACAGTTTTTCAGACGACATGAAGCTTTTGGGTGCACCAAAGGGCTTTACCGTAACTGTACGAAACATCAAAATTTCCGCAGGTGCAGGCTTTATAGTTGCACTTACAGGTGATATTATGACTATGCCCGGTCTTCCAAAAGTCCCTGCAGCAGAAAAAATCGATGTTGACGAAAATGGTGTTATAAGCGGGCTATTTTAACATTGTGTTACAAAACTTGACTTAAAACTGTATTTATGATATAATACCCTTGATTTTGAAAAGGAAGGACTAACTAACATGAATTCAGACGTGGGCGATTGTAATAATTGTTACGCCGATTTATGTAATTTAATATTATATAAGGCATACTTGCGGAAGTTTATTCTTTTCCACAGGCATGCCTTTTTGTGTTCAAAAAAACTTTTGAGCTGATGTAAAAGCACTTTTTAAAACACAAATTGATTTATTAAGGAGAGATTTTTTTACAAATGGACGGGAGTAGTACGTTACAGATTTTAACAATGGTGTTTTTAGTTATGATGTCGGCATATTTTTCCGCTACGGAAACTGCATTTTCATCACTTAACAAAACAAGAATCAAAACTATGGCAGAGGACGGCAACAAAAGGGCCAACCTTGTGCTTAAACTTTCAGAAAATTACGACAAACTTATTTCCACAATTTTAATTGGAAACAACATAGTAAACATTGCACTGGCTTCACTTGGTACAATATTTTTCATCCGCCTTTTAAATGGTGACGAAAGTATGGGTACTACTGTTTCAACAGCCATTATCACTTTAACTGTTCTTATCTTCGGTGAAATTACACCTAAGAGTATTGCAAAGGATATGCCCGAAAAATTCGCAATGTTTGCATCACCATTTATAAGCTTTCTTATTATAATACTTACACCTGTAAACTTTATATTTTCTTTGTGGAAAAAATTAGTTTCCATGGTAATTAAGGTTGAAGAAAGCGAAAAAATGTCTCAGGAAGAACTTCTTATGTTTGTGGAAGAGGTTGAACAGGAAGGTACAATTGACGAAGATGAGGGTGACCTTATCCGCAACGTAATTGAATTTACCGAAACCAAGGCTGAAGATATTTTGACTCACCGTGTTGACCTTGAGGCCGTACCTGCAAATGCAGATAAAGAAGAAATTTCAAAGAAGTTTCAGGAAACACAGTTTTCACGACTTTTGGTATATGACGATAGTATCGACAACATAATAGGCTTTATTTTGCAAAAAGACTTTTACACCGTTGACGGTATTACAAAGTCATCTGTTAAAAAACTTGTAAAGCCTGTTATATTCACACAAAAAACCGAAATGGTAAACGACCTTCTTAAAAAGCTTCAGGTAAACAAAACACATATTGCCGTTGTTTTAGACGAATACGGCGGTACTTTAGGTATTGTTACAATGGAAGATATTTTAGAAGAGCTTGTTGGTGAAATATGGGACGAACACGACGAGGTTGTTGAAGACTTTAAAAAGCTTGGTGAAAACACCTACAGAGTAGATTGTTCGGTTAACGCTGTTGACTTTTTTGAATACTTTGAAATTGAAACAGAAACCGAAAATGTTTCACTTGGCGGTTGGGTAATGGAACAACTTGATAAAATCCCCGAAAAAGACGATAAATTCTCTTTTGAAGACCTTGAAATCACAGTAATTGAAACCGATTCAAGACGTGCAACCAAAGTTGATGTAATTTGCAACAAACCGTTGACAACGGACGAATAATATGCTATAATTACTAAAAATAAACGATAGAGGCGCACTTCATCATAAGTAACAATCGCCTATGACCTTCGCAAGGTTTTGACGGTTGCAAAAGGGGTGGGTGCCGAAGACAGCCGAGGCGAAAGGCTGGTCTGGCAAAAGGGAATAACATCTGTTTTGCTGTCGCATTTGCGGAGTGCTATCTTTAATTTTATTTGAATTACTTTATGTTAATCATTTAAAAGATAGCCGTATTTTGGCTATCTTTTCTTTTTGCAAGGGATTGCCGAGTATTTTAACAAAACGAAAGCGAAAATTCACCTTTGAAAATCGAGGTTTGGATTATTCTCTTTCGGCTAAGGAGGATTCACTATGAAAAACACAGTATTTACAGGGGTTGCAACAGCTATTGTTACACCACTTAACGAAAATGGTATTGACTTTGAAAAGTTTGGCAAACTTATTGAATGGCAGATTGCCGAGGGTATAAATGCCATTGTAGTTTGTGGTACAACAGGCGAAAGTTCAACCCTTACAGATGAAGAACACAGAGAAGCAATTAAATTCTGTGTAGATAAAGTTGCAGGCAGAGTACCTGTTATTGCAGGTACAGGCAGTAATGACGCAGCATACGCAATAGACCTTACAAAATTTGCCTGTGAAACAGGTGCAGACGCAATGTTGGTTGTTACACCATACTACAACAAAGCTACTCAAAACGGACTTATAAAGCTTTTCACTGCTATTGCAGATGCAAGCACAAAGCCAATTATTCTATACAATGTTCCATCTCGTACAGGTGTAAACATTACGCCTGCAACGTGCAAGGTTTTGGCAAACCATCCAAACATCTGCGGTATTAAAGAAGCAAGCGGCAACATCTCTCAAATTGCAGAAATCGCTCACCTTGTAGGTGATAAAATAGACATATATTCAGGTAATGACGACCAGATTGTTCCAATTATGTCCTTGGGCGGTAAAGGTGTTATTTCCGTACTTTCAAACATAATGCCTAAAAAGTCTGTTGAAATATGCGACAGCTTCTTTGCAGGTGATGTTGCAAAGGCAAGGGAAATTCAGCTTGAACTTCTTCCTCTTATCAATGCACTTTTCTGCGAGGTTAACCCTATTCCTGTTAAGGCAGCAGTTTCTGCTATGGGTTGGTGTGAAAACTACTTAAGACTTCCTCTTACACCTATGGAAGATGCAAACAAAACTAAGCTTTTACAGCTTATGAAAGAACAAAATCTTATATAAAGTAGGTTGAAAAAATGATATGTAACAACATTTCCGTAAGGGAAAATGCCTTGTGCTTTGCAGGTTTAAATGTTGAAAGCCTTGCCAAAAAATACGGCACCCCTCTGTACCTTATGGACGAAGAAAAAATAAGAGAAAATTGCCAGACCTATGTAGGTGCAATGAAAAAGTATTTTGACGGCAACGCCCTCCCCCTCTATGCAAGTAAGGCGGCATCATTTAAAAGAATGTACGAAATTGTAAACGAAGAGGGTATGGGCATTGACATTGTGTCAATTGGCGAAATGTACACTGCCCTAAAGGCAGGTATGTCCCTTGAATACGCCTATTTCCACAGTAACAACAAAACCGATGAAGATGTTGAATTTGCAATCAAAAACGGCGTTGGCTACTTTGTTGTTGACAATGCAGAAGAGCTTGCGGTAATTGACAAATATGCAAATACATATAATGTAAAGCAAAAAATACTTTTAAGACTTACCCCCGGTATTGACACCCACACCTACGAGGCAGTAAATACAGGTAAGG
>JAZSRE010000118.1:0-6971 GCA_045538345.1 Clostridia bacterium | reverse complement strand
TAAAGGAAGACAAAAGGGAATATGCCGTATCTTGCAAATTACAGTATGAAATTTACGGTAAAACCGCACAAAAGCACGGAGACAGATGGCTTGTTGTAAACAAACCCTCCCCTCCTCTTACTACTGAGGAAATGGACAAGGGGTACGAGCTTCCATATATGCGTACATACCACCCTATGTACGAAAAAGACGGCGGTGTACCTGCAATTGAAGAAGTAAAATTCAGCATTACATCCTCAAGAGGTTGTTTTGGTTCCTGCAACTTTTGTTCACTTGCCTTTCATGAGGGCAGAAAAATTTCTGCACGAAGTCACGAATCAATTTTAAAAGAAGCTAAACTTATGATAAAAGACCCTGACTTTAAAGGGTATATAAATGACGTAGGCGGACCTACTGCAAACTTCAGGCACAGTTCATGTAGCAAAAAAGTGCCTTGTCCTACAAAAAAATGTCTGTACCCGACACCTTGTGAAAATATGAGAGTAGACCATAGGGATTACCTTAAACTTCTTAGAAAACTAAGGTCCTTAGATGGAGTGAAAAAAGTGTTTGTACGCTCAGGCATTAGATATGACTATTTGCTGTACGACAAAAATACTGATTTTTTTGAAGAGCTTTGCAAACATCACATAAGCGGTCAGCTTCGTGTTGCTCCCGAACATATTTCTGACAATGTTCTTCGGTATATGGGCAAGCCCGGAAGACAGGTATATGACAGATTTGTTGATAAATTTTACAACATAAACAAAAAACTTGGCATGGATCAATATGTTGTCCCCTACCTTATGTCATCCCATCCTGGAAGCACGCTAAACGACGCGGTTATGCTTGCGGAATATCTTCGGGACCACCGTTTAAGTCCCGAACAGGTGCAGGATTTTTACCCAACCCCGGGTACAATTTCAACCTGTATGTATTACACAGAGCTTGACCCTGTTACAATGACACCTGTGTATGTACCCAAAACATTTGAGGAAAAGCAGATGCAAAGGGCACTTTTGCAGTTCCGCTTTCCTGAAAACAGAAGGGTTGTTGAAAAAGCATTAATTTCTGCAAACAGGCAGGATTTAATAGGATATTCACAAAAATGTTTGATAAAACCGAAAGGAGAAAATAAAAATGGCAAAGATATTAGACGGAAAGGCAGTATCTCAAAGAATAAAGGACGAACTGAAAATAGAAGTGGAAAACCTAAAAAAAGAAGGTAAAACAGTTGGCCTTGCAGTTATAATTGTAGGCGATAACCCTGCAAGCAGAATATATGTAAATAACAAAAAGAAGGCTTGCGAACAGCTTGGCATACATTCCGAAGAATTTGCCCTACCTGCCGAAACTACTGAAGAAGAGCTAAAGGCATTGGTTGAAAAGCTTAACAACGATAGCTCCATTGACGGTATTTTGGTGCAGTTGCCACTTCCTAAACACATTAACGAAGAGGCAGTTATAAACACAATTTCCGCAAAAAAAGACGTTGACGCATTCCACCCTTCAAATGTTGGTAAAATTATGATTGGCAACTACGACTTTTTACCCTGCACACCTGCAGGTGTTATGGAACTTATTGCAGAAAGCGGTATTTCTGTTGAAGGCAAAAACTGCGTGGTTGTTGGCAGAAGTAATATAGTAGGCAAGCCTCAGGCTATGCTTTTACTTCAAAAAAATGGCACTGTTACAATTTGTCATTCACGCACAAAGGACTTGGCGTCTGTAACAAGAGAAGCAGATATTTTAGTTGCGGCAGTAGGTGTACCCGAACTTATAAAGGGTGATATGATTAAAGAGGGTGCCGTAGTAATTGATGTGGGTATGAACAGACTTCCCGATAAAAGACTTGTAGGGGATGTTGACTTTGCAGAGTGCGAGAAAAAAGCTGCTGCAATTACTCCCGTTCCGGGCGGTGTTGGCCCTATGACTATTGCAATGCTTATGAAAAACACAGTTAAAGCAGCAACTTTAAAATAAAGGAGACCCGCAATGAATTATATTGCAGTGGACTTTGAATGGAACCAGGCAGGCTACAACCGAAAAAGCAACGTACAGCTTGACGGTGAAATAATACAAATAGGTGCGGTAAAAATGGACGAGAACTTTAAAATTCTTGACTGTTTTACCGCAGATATAAAGCCTGTTTTTTACCGTAAAATCCATAAAAAAGTCAAAGAACTTACAGGTATTGACCAAAAACAACTAAATAACGGCAAGGACTTTTTGGCAATAGTTGAAAAGTTCAAACACTGGTGCGGTAATGACCATATTTTTCTTACCTGGGGACCTGACGATTCACGAATTATGATGCAAAACCTGCTTGTACACAAACAGGATACTGCCTGGATGGGCAAATGGGTAAATCTTCAGGTAATATATTCCATGCAGGCACAGGGCGAAAACTTGCCAATGTCTTTGGAAAAGGTTGTGGAATTATACGGAGTTCCCATAGAACTCGAAGTACACAACGCCCTTAACGATGCTAAATATACTGCCATGCTTTGCAGGTTTTTAGATATCGAAAAGGGTATGGAGGAATATTCAAACAACGCAGACTTAAGCGGACTCAAACGCGTTTCATGCGGAAATTATAAGGTAATTTATGGCTCTGCAAGCAAACAGGCAATTTTTTCACACGATAAAGTGAAAAACCTTCGTTGCCCACATTGTAACATACCACTTAGCGAACTTAAAGCATGGGTTAAACAAAGCGGCGACCGCTACATTACAATAGGCAGATGCAACAAACACGGTCTTTTTGTAGGCAAGCTTAAATTTATGCGTGAAAAAGATGGTAAAATTTCCGCAAAATATATGATGTATACTGCGGATAATGCAGATGAGCAATATTATTTGAACAGACTTAAAACCAATTCGGAAAAATCAAGAAAAAAGAGAAAGAAAAAGATTTCCGAAAAGAAAATGACGAGATAAAAAGGTACTGTAAATATTTACAGCACCTTTTTGTTTTGTAGATTTTTTACAAATATGAACTTTCTGGGCAAATTTACAACCAGCCAAGGGATAGTAAAATTTGTTCAGAATATGCAAACTGAACCGCAGGGTTACCCGAAGCTGTATATAGATACTGCGAGGGTAAAGTTTGCTTATAGTTCAAAGGCAAAAAAGAAATACCGCAGTTGCGGTATTTCTACATAATCCATATATAACATATAAAATTTAAGGCTTTGAACGGTCTGGGCAAATTTTACATCCCTACTTAAGATTATAACTACCTTTAATCATAACAATAACATCGCTTTGTGCAGTTATTCCTCTTCCATCCGCAACAGGCACAACAAGATAATGATTTGCAGGAACCGCGGTACCATCCGCAAGGTCAATACCTGAAGTAAGGTCAGCTACGCCACCCTTTTCGGTTGCAAAAATTTCTGCCTTACCCATTCGAAGAACAAGCTCTGTACCCGCCTGTGCAGTAAGTGATTCACCCTTTTTCATATTAACAACCTTAAAACTCATTTCACCTTTAAGTATATTTTCAATATAGCTTAAAGTAACAACAGGGTCATTGCTGTCACCGGGTGTTGCAAACATGGTAACAACCCCCAAAGAGCCAAACAAAGCTGCAACAATAAGCAATGTAATAATAAGTTTTTTCATAAGTAAAACTCCTCTCAATTTTCAAGAGCAAAACTAACAGACAAAGCCCTGTTAACCCTTTCCATAAGTTCTTCATCAGCATGCCCTATCTTTTCTTTAAGACGCTTTTTATCAATAGTCCTTATTTGTTCCATCAATATAACAGAATCCTTAACAAGCCCGTAAGTTTCTGCACTTATTTCAATATGTGTAGGCATTTTAGCCTTATTAATCTGCGAAGTAACCGCAGCCGCAATAACAGTAGGGCTGTATTTATTGCCCACATCATTTTGCACTACCAAAACAGGACGAATTCCACCCTGTTCGGAACCAACAACAGGACTAAGGTCAGCGTAGAATAAATCTCCCCTTTTAACAATCACATTATTCACACTCCGAAAGTTTTTCCTCATATTCAAACTGACAGTTGTTGTCTGCCTCAAGGCATTCTTCTGCCAATTCAAGGTTTAATGCCGCCATTTCTCTGTAACCTTTTTTTAGCTGTTCATAAACTTTCTTCTTTTCTTTTCCTGCATTGTATCTTTTAAATATATTATTTTTATCAAGGTTATTTTTTGAAAATACACCAGGGTTATTAACTGTATTCTTATCACATTCCGTCACAACAACCGTCCCCCCTTTTAAACCCATTGCAAGACATACTTTTCTACTTCTATTATATACCCTTTATGTAGCTCAGTCAATGTCAATTAAAGGGATTTTACAACAGAAAGGTTGTTGTGAATTTTAATTCTTTTATCGTCTTTTACATAACAGCGGGGTACGCGGTTATTTATTACACAAGGAAGTTCATAGTTAATAGTCCCAAGCTTTACGGCAAGTTCTTCTATAGGTAATTTTTCATTTTCATCGGCGCCAAATAAAATTACTTCATCACCTATGCTTATATTATGGACATTTGTTACATCAATCATACATTGATCCATACAAATTCTTCCTACAATATTCGCAAACTGCCCGTTTACCAAAACTCTTCCACAGTTAGAAAGCAATCTTGAATAACCATCTGCATAACCTACCGCAATTGTAGCAATCTTCATTTCACTTTGAGCAGTGTATGTTGCACCATAACTTATTGTTTCACCCATTTTTACGGTTTTTACATTTATAACCGAAGTTTTAAAATCCATAATTGGCTTTAAATCAATATCATATTCAATATCCGACGGGTACATTCCGTAAAGAATAATACCTGCTCTTACCATATCAAGGTGCATTTCGGGATAATTTATAATACCGGCACTGTTACAACAATGCTTTATTGGAATTTTTATGCCTTTATTTTCAATTTTGCCAACCAAATCCATAAATTTATCAAACTGCTTTAAGGTCATTTCACGGTCACTGCAATCCGCACAAGCAAAGTGGGTAAAAATGCCCTCTATTTCAATATTCGGCAACTTGGAAACCTCAATTATATCCGCAAGGGTCTGTTCATCAGGTACAAAGCCTATTCTTCCCATACCCGTATCAATTTTAAGGTGAATTTTCACATTCTTATTTTGTTTTAACGCCTCTTGTGACAACAATTTTGCAGTATCGGTATTATAAACCGATGCAGTAATATTATATTCCACAACCTGCGAAGCTGTGTCTTTTGGAGTATTCCCCAAAATCAGTATAGGCTGGTCAAAACCACAAAGACGAAGTTCCACCGCCTCGTCAATAAAAGCAACTGCAAGGTAATAAAAACCTTGTTCTACAAGGTTTTTGGCAATTTCTTCAACTCCATGGCCATAAGCATTTGCCTTTACAATTCCGCAAAGCTTTACACCATCATCAACCTTGTCTTTTATTTGGTCTATATTATATTTTAAGTTGTCAAGTGAAACATCACACCATGTTCTCATTAAAAACCACTTTCTTTCTTAATATTACAATACACATTTAAGGCATTCAACAATATCCGTTGCAGACATATATTCTTTGCCAAACTTTTCTGCCGCAATATCACCCGATGCAGAATGAAGATACACCCCATTTACAACCGCATCTTCAAACTTAATACCACTTGCAACAAAAGAACCTATAATCCCTGCCAATGCGTCCCCGCTTCCTGCAGTTGCCATACCTCTGTTGCCTTTAGTATTTATATATATTTTACCATTTGGAAATGCTACAACAGTTGTTGCACATTTTAATACTACCGAAGCACCATACTCTTTTGCAAAGCTTATGGCCACATCACACAGATTATCTTTTATATAGCCTATACTTTTGCCCGTAAGCCTTGCCATTTCCCCCAGGTGAGGTGTAACAACAACCATTTGCTTAATATCTTTTAAAATATTTACATCAAGACAATTAAGTCCGTCTGCATCAATAACCATAGGGCACTTTGCATTTTTTACCGTAGAATTTAAAAAATCTTTGGCGTTTTTACTGTTGCCCATACCACAGCCTATAACCAGGCAGTTGTATTTTGAAGTTTCCTCAACCACTTTTTTTGATGCATTTTCAGAAAAAGCACCGTCTTTTTCACTAACGGGAATAGTCATAACCTCTGTAAGCTTTTTTTCCATTATGTCATTTAAAGACCGGGGAATACAAAGGGTTACAACACCGCTTCCGCATCTTAAGGCAGACTGTGATGCAATATACGCAGCCCCCGTCATACCTTTAGAGCCTGCCGCCAAAAGAACCTTTCCCACACTTCCTTTATGGCAGTCTTCCGTGTGTTTAACCTTTTTATACTCAACCTCTTGTACATTTATATCCGCATCTTTTATCGCATCAGGCACAAAGGATATATTTTCAACTAAAACCCGCCCTGCATACTCCTTTGCGGGATAAAGGCAAAGTCCTAACCGTCCAACATTAAATGTAACGGTTTTTGTGCACCTTACCGCAACACCGCACACATTACCATTTGTAGCATCAACTCCGCTTGGTACGTCTATTGCAATTACATGTTTTTCAAGACCGTTTATATAATTAATTACCTCTGTATAAAAGTCTGTTGGTGTTCCGCTAAATCCTATGCCGAATATTGCATCAATTACAACATCACTCTTTTTAAGGTATTCCTTTGCCTTACCATCAAATCCAACCCCAATTTCAACACCGATGTTTTTGGCGGTTTCATACATAAGCCTTGCATCACCCTTTAAGTCACTTTCGTCACAGAGCAAAATCAAAGCAACATTTTTGCCGTTACAATAAAGATGCCTTGCAACTACACTTCCGTCACCGCCATTGTTACCCTTGCCTGCAACAACACAAAAGCTTTCAGCCCCTGTTTTTAACGCCACATCTGCAACACGCATACCCGCATTTTCCATAAGTAAAGCTGACGGAATATTATATTTGTTTATTGAATTATAATCCATAAGCCTTGCCTTTTCGGCATCTGCAAGAAGCATTTA
>JAZSRE010000018.1:0-4116 GCA_045538345.1 Clostridia bacterium | reverse complement strand
TAGCATAATTTATTAGAGCATTCGCAATATCTTTTGCAGAATCAGAAACAGGAAATATTCTTCCCCCTCTTTCCTCTTTTAACTGAATGCCTTCATTTTCAAAAAAATCAATCAAATCAATATTTGTAAATGAATAAAAAGCACTATACATAAAATTAGGGTTGGAACATACCATATTTATAAAATCAGAAATATCGGCAGAATTAGTAACATTACATCTTCCTTTACCTGTTATTCTGAGTTTTCTTGCAAGTAAGTCATTTTTATCAATCAAAATAACTTTCTTACCTTTTTTTGCAGCAATAGCAGCACTAAAAAGCCCGGCAGGGCCTCCACCAATAACAACCACATCAGTTTTCATTGCTTATCAACCTTTTCATAAACATTATATTCATCCCAAATTGACTCAAGCTTGTTAAAACTATCATAAACATTATCTTTTTTTATCATACCAAGAGCAACAATCAAAGCGTTAATAACACTTAAAGGTGCAACGAGAGAATCTACAAATGAAGCAATATCACTTCTTGCAATAAGAGTATGATTAGCATATTTTGTCAAAGGAGACGTTTCACTGTCAGTAATTGCTACAACTTTTGACCCTTGGTTTTTTGCATATTGTATTGCCTTTAATGTTCTTGCAGAATAACGCGGAAAACTAATTCCTATCACCACATCATCTTCGTTAATCTTTAAAATTTGTTCAAATATTTCACTGGCACTTGTTGTGTTAATAAGTCTTACATTATCAAAAATCAAGTTGAGATAAAAACCAAGAAATCCCGCCAAAGAAGATGAACTTCTTACACCAAGAACATATATTTTTTTTGCATTAACAATAGTCTGTACAGCATCTTCAAAAGCCTGCTTGTCAATTTCATCCAAAGTTTGTTTTATTTTGATTATATCGTAATTTAAAATTGTTGACAAAACATCACGGTCACCCATACGGTTACTGGTAACTTCCATACGTTGCACAGCAGTAAGTTTTGTACGGACCATTTCGTGAAGAGCTTTTTGCAACTGTGGGTAACCATCATATCCCAATTCAACTGCAAATCTAACAACTGTTGAACAACTAACTCCCGTACTTTCACTTAAAGAAGCCGTTGTCATAAACGCCGCTTTTTCATAATTTTTTGTTATATAATTTGCTATTTTCTTTTGTCCTTTACTGAATTTAGGATATGCTTTTTCAATTTTTTCCAACAAATTTACATTATTGCTCATAACAACTCTCTCCTCAAAAAACGGTGTAACGAATCGCCAAAGATCATTACACCGTATTTTTAAATGAAAAATTTATTAAAATGGATGAGTTTTTGCTTCTGTATTTGCTAAATTAGGATCCATTTTATATTTTGCTGCCTGTCTTTCTTTAAAGAATTTAACTGCAACTTGGTCAAACAAAGCGTATGACAAAACATCTTCATCCTGTTCAATATACTCAGCAATTTCTCCGCGAAGTTTATCAAGTTCAGGTTTTAACAAATCTGCAGGACGACATGTAATACGTTCTTCATCACCTATAATTTTCTTTGCAAATTCAGGATCAATAGGAACAGTAGTTGAACCATATTCACCTTTAACAATAGCTTTTGATTCTTTAGTAACCATTTTGTATCTTTCGCCCATAAGAACATTAAGAACAGCCTGGGTACCAACAATCTGACTTGAAGGTGTAACAAGTGGTGGATAACCAAAATCCTTACGAACTTCAGGAACTTCTCTTAAAACTTCATCAAGCTTATCTTCCTTGCCCTGTTGTTTAAGCTGAGAAACAAGGTTAGAAAGCATACCACCGGGAACCTGATATTTAAGAGTGTTAATATCAACGCCCAAAAGCTTTGTATCCAAAAGACCACTTGCAATATACTTATCACGCAAAGTCTTTACATATTCTGAAATTTCAGATAATTTATCAAGTGAAAGACCTGTATCATATTCAGTACCTGCCAAAGTAGCAACCAAAGGTTCTGTTGGAGGTTGAGATGTACCAAGTGCCATCGGAGACAAAGCACAGTCTACAATGTCAACACCTGCTTCAATAGCTTTAAGATAAGTCATTGAAGCAACACCACTTGTATAATGTGTATGTAATTCAACAGGAATTTTAATTGATGACTTTATGTCTTTAACCAAATCATAAGCAACATAAGGTGTCAAAAGGCCTGCCATATCTTTAATACAAATTGAATCCGCACCCATATTTTCCAAATCTTTTGCAAGTTTTACAAAAGATTCATTGTTGTGAACAGGGCTTATTGTATATGATAAAGTAGCCTGTACATGACCTTTTTCTTTTTTAGTTGCATTAATTGCTGTTTCAAGGTTTCTTACGTCATTAAGTGCGTCAAAAATTCTGATAATATCAATACCGTTTGCAACACATTTCTGTACAAAATATTCTACAACATCATCAGCATAATGTCTGTAACCAAGAATATTCTGACCCCTGAAAAGCATCTGCAAAGGTGTTTTTTTTGCTTTATCTTTAATTTTTCTTAGTCTTTCCCATGGATCTTCATTTAAAAATCTTAAGCATGAATCAAATGTAGCACCGCCCCATGCTTCCAAAGCATTATAACCTATATCATCAAGCATCTCAATCATTGGCAACATTTCGTCTGTAGTCATACGAGTTGCAATAAGTGACTGATGAGCATCTCTTAGTACCGTTTCGGTAATTTTAACCTTACTCATTTTTATTACCTCCAATTATAAAATTTTAAAGAATGTTAGGAATACACCTGCTGCAACCGCAGAACCGATAACCCCTGCAACATTTGGTCCCATAGCATGCATCAAAAGATAGTTTGTTGGAACCTCTTTTTGTCCAACGTTTTGTGCTACACGGGCAGCCATAGGAACAGCAGATACACCGGCAGAACCAATAAGCGGATTAATTTTACCTTTTGTAAGAACATACATTACTTTACCAGCAATTAAACCACCTGTTGTACTGATTGAAAACGCAACAAGACCAAGTACAATTACATAAAGTGTTTGTGGTCTTAAAAATGTACTTGCTGAAGCGGTAGCACCAACTGTAGTACCAAGGAAAATTGTTACTATATTCATAAGTTCATTTTGTGCAGTTTTAGAAAGTCTGTCTGCAACTCCGCTCTCCTTAAACAAGTTACCCAACATAAGCATACCTACCAAAGGAACTGCATCAGGTACAATCAAAGCAACAACAATTGTAACAATAATAGGGAATAACAACTTTTCAATTCTGGAAACAGGACGAAGTGTAGTCATAACAACAGAACGTTCCTTCTTAGTTGTTAAAAGCTTCATAATAGGTGGCTGAATAATAGGAATTAACGCCATATATGAATATGCAGCAATAGCAATTGCCGGCAATAATTCAGGTGCTGTATATTTTGTAACCAAAATAGCCGTAGGACCATCTGCCCCACCTATGATACCAATAGCAAAAGCCTGATAAATTGAAAATCCAAGGAACAATGCACCTATAAAAGCAACAAATACACCAAGCTGTGCAGCAGCACCAAGCATCAAACTTTTTGGATTTGCAATAAGTGGACTAAAGTCGGTCATTGTACCTATACCAAGGAATATAAGTGATGGGTAAATACCCAATTTAACCCCCATATAAAGTAAATCTAAAAGACCACCTTCTTTTAACACTTTGCCGTAATCAACAACAAAATGAGGGTCGGTACCATCACCAACAAAAAGTTCGTTATGCAATAAGTTTGCACCGGGCATATTTGCAAGTAACATACCAAAAGCTATTGGCAAAAGAAGCAATGGTTCAAATCCTTTTCCTATAGCAAGATATATCAAAAGGCAAGCTATACCTATCATTATAATGGTTCCTATATCAACATTCCCAATACTCATTACAACATTTGATTGTGAAGCTGCTGATATAATTTTATAAATACCGGTACTCTGGAAAAATCCAACAATACCTTCTAAAAGAAAACTTAACAAAACATTCACCCTTTCTTAAGCAGTATTAAACTTTATTACTACTTAGTTAAGAGTAACAAGTACATCACCTGTATTTATTGCATCACCAACAGAAACATTAACTGAAGCAACTGTACCAGCACTTGGAGCAACAATGTCATTTTCCATTTTCAT
>JAZSRE010000007.1:0-2005 GCA_045538345.1 Clostridia bacterium | reverse complement strand
AAGACCGCTTGGCCCTCCGACTTTCTTTGAACCTCTGAAACCAAGACCACCTGCACTTGCCCATGAAATAGCATTACCTGCAAGGTCTGTGATAGTTACCAGAGTGTTATTAAATGTACTGCGTATATGTGCTGCGCCTTTTTCAATATTTTTACGTTCGCGCTTTTTACCAGTTCTTCTTCTAGTAGCAACTTTTGCCATAGCAAAATCCCTCCTTCGTTAAGTTATAACCGCTTAACACTAATTATTTCTTCTTGTTTGCGATTGTGTGCTTAGGACCCTTACGAGTTCTAGCATTGTTCTTTGTGTTCTGTCCACGTACAGGAAGACCTTTTCTATGTCTGATACCGCGGTAACAGCCGATTTCCTGCAAACGTTTGATGTTAAGAGCAACTTCTCTGTGCAAGTCACCTTCAACTGTATATTCTGCATCGATGATATCTCTCAACTTTGCAACTTCATCTTCTGTCAAATCTTTGACTCTTGTATCAGGATTAATTCCTGCTTTTGCCAAAATCTTGTTTGAGCTTGTTCTACCAATACCGTATACATAAGTCAAACCGATTTCTACTCGTTTTTCTCTTGGTAAGTCAACACCTGCTATTCTTGCCATTTGAAATATTCACCTCCGTAATATTTGTAACATGCTTGAATCTATAATTGAAAACCGGATTAAAATTATCTCATTCAATTTACAATTGCGTAGCTAGGCACAAACTCCTGCACAAGGATAAATGTTTCTGCCATGCTATGCATTGTCAGCCGCAATTAAATGTATTTGATAATATTAGCCCTGTCTCTGTTTATGCTTCGGGTTTTCGCATATTACCATGATTTTACCTTTTCTTTTGATTATTTTGCATTTTTCACACATCTTTTTTACTGATGGTCTTACTTTCATTATAATACACCTCCGGTATAGCGAATTTTACGCCTACTTTAAAGTATTTACTTTGCACGCCATGTGATTCTGCCCTTTGTAAGGTCGTAAGTTGACATTTCAACAGTTACCTTATCACCCGGCAAAATTCTTATATAGTGCATTCTTAATTTTCCTGAAATATGAGCCAGAATCTGATGTCCGTTTTCCAACTCTACTTTAAACATTGCATTAGGTAATGCTTCAACAACAGTACCTTCCAGTTCTAAAACATCGTCTTTAGCCATATAATCTAACTCCATTTCTGCCCTCTTTCAAACCGTCAGGGCTACCCATAAGGTTTTCTTTACCTTATCAGCGACATACTGTTAACAATATTGGTTCATCTTTTGTTATTGCAATAGAATGTTCATAATGTGCGGAAAGCGAACCATCCGCTGTTACAATTGTCCATTCATCATCCAACATAAAGATATCTCTTTTTCCTGCGTTTATCATTGGTTCCACTGCAAGGGTCATCCCCTCACATAACCTCGGACCACGTCCTGGTCTGCCGTAATTTGGAACCTCAGGTTCTTCGTGCATCTTAGCACCTACCCCATGGCCGACAAATTCGCGTACTATCGAATAACCGCAACCTTCAACATACTGCTGAATTGCTGCTGAAATATCTCCAACACGATTTCCCTGAACTGCTTTTTTTAAACCTGCCTCAAAACCGCCCTTTGCAGCCTCGATAAGGTTAGCAGCTTCTTTGGAAATATCGCCCACACCGTAGGTATTTGCACTATCACCATGATACCCGTCTATAAAAGCTCCAATATCAACACCTATTATATCACCATTTTTAAGGCGTGTGTTTCCGGGTATCCCATGTATAACAACATCATTTACTGATGCACATATACTTGCGGGATAGCCGTTGTAATTTTTAAAGGATGGAATTGCACCCTTTGACCTTATAAATTCTTCAGCAATACGGTCAAGCTCTTTTGTTGTAACACCATCACAGATGTTTTTTCTCATTAACTCGTGAGTTAGAGCAACAATTTCGCCCGCCTTTTTCATTTTGTCAATTTGACTTGCTGATTTTATAGTAATCATATTATTTACCCAACGCCTTTA
>JAZSRE010000078.1:0-2099 GCA_045538345.1 Clostridia bacterium | reverse complement strand
CAGGAACACTCACTTCCGTGCCTGACACAAACTGTTCCGCCAACAAGGTATCATCGTATTTTAACACCTCTGTTATTGCGTCATGAATCTGACTTTCTTCACGAACAATAACCACGCCTATACTTGACCCCTGACAAGGGGCTTTAATTACCATTGGTAAACCAAGGGCTTTGATTAATTCCTCCGCTACCTTTTCTACATCTGCACATTCTGCCCTCTTATATTCCACAGATGTTGGGGTAGGGATATTCCCCTGTAATAGAATTTTTTTGGTAAGCGCCTTATTCATACATATTGCACTTGCCGCAAGACCAGGACCGGTGTAAGGAATTCCCATCCATTCTAACAATCCTTGTATACAGCCATCCTCTCCGCCTTTGCCATGCAAAGCAAGGTATGCAACGTCCGGCCTTATTTCCAATATTTTTGCTATATTATGCGGCTGTATATCCAAAGTTTCAACAACATATCCGGCTTCCTCCAAAGCCTTTGCTACCGCTGTCCCGCTTTTTAAGGAAACTTCTCTCTCTGTGGATATTCCTCCCATTAAAACAAGAACTTTTTTATTATCCATTTTGTACTACCTCTTTAATATGTATTATATTTATATATTTATGTTATCTATTATTAATTATTATACAACACCATCACATTATTTTCAATATGAAAAAAGAAACTCCGCAGAGTTTCCTTTTATAAAATCTTTTCAAAATCGTCAGGTCCATGCTTACATAATGGACATACAAAATTATCGGGCAACGTTTCTCCCTCATAAATATATCCGCAAATTACACAGCGATAGCCCTTTACCTCATTTTGAGGCTTTGGTTTAACCCTTGCATGATAGTATTCATACGTCATTGATTTATCATCATTTAAAACCTGAGAATCCACAAAATCCGCCACAAACATATAATGAGTGCCCAGGTCAACTGTTTCTACAACCTTTCCGCATATATAAGCATTAGAATATTCAGAAAGGTACAAAAGGCCGTTTTCACTGCGTTTTACATCCTTAAATTCCACAAATTTATTAACCTCGTTACCGCTTTGAAACCCAAAATTTTTAAAAACGTCAAAGGTGGCTTTTTCCGAAAGGATGCTTACATTAAAAATCCCCGTTTTCCTTATCATATCTGCAGTTTTATTAGTCTTGTTCACAACTACTGCCACACGGCTAGGGTTGTTGGTTACCTGGCTAAAGGTATTTATAATACAGCCATTGTCAAAATCGTTTTCCTTAGCAATCAATACATACAATCCGTAAGTAATTTTAAACAACGCATTAGTATTCATAAAACACTCTCCTTTAGGAATATTTTTTTCATATTTTCTTAAAATATTCCAAAGATATTAACCTTTAATAAGTTTGTCCATCAAAGTATAACCTGTTTCTATGTATTCTCACTTTTTGCCATTTTGTTCATTATATGACAGACCGCAATTTTTCGGTGCATTACTGCGGTATATTGCGTATGGCACAGGGTCTGACGTATGTGTACCAATATCTATTGGGGTAGGATGATCGGGCATTATTAAAAACGCAAAGTCCTCTCCGCTTTTTAATAAAGCATCATACACAGGTCCAACTACCTTTTCGTCAATCAATTCTATCGAAAGTTTTTTTGCTTCACTATCGAAATGGTGTCCGCTTTCGTCAGGAGCTTCCATATGTATATATACAAAGTCATTTCTCTTAAGTGCCTCTATTGCTGCTGTTGCCTTTCCGTCAAAGTTGGAATCTACATTACCTGTTGCACCCTCAACATCAATATTTTCCATGTCTGCACATATTCCAATACCCTTTACAAGGTCAACTGCGGAAATTACAGCCCCTTTTATACCATACTTTTCCTTAAAAGGCATTAATGCCGCCTTTTTCCCCTGTCCCCACATCCATATAGAATTTGCAGGATTTAATCCTTTTTCAATTCTTCTTTTATTAA
This sequence comes from Clostridia bacterium, assembly GCA_045538345.1. Lineage (GTDB taxonomy): Bacteria > Bacillota > Clostridia > Monoglobales > Firm-18 > CAZNKU01. Next base: position 153 of record JAZSRE010000078.1, on the reverse strand, counting down.
TTGGGTGGTCTTTTAAAATATTGTAGCTTTTTTTCATAAGCTCCACCATAACAGGATTATCGGGAAGATGTTCCTTTATCTTTTTACCCGTAATATCGTGAGGAGGGGTAAACTTGATTTTCTCAATATCCGTATGCCACAAAAGCAGATGAC
>JAZSRE010000066.1:0-14805 GCA_045538345.1 Clostridia bacterium | reverse complement strand
GTACACGGTCTGTGCACTTGAAATCTTTTTAAGCCCCAATACATTTTCTGCATATTCTTGAATTTTTGTTTTATCCGTCATATTTTCTATAGCATGTTCTTTTTGTTCATTTTCCATACGTATTGTTTCAAGCTTGGCTGTCTGTGCTTTAACATCACTATGTAAATCATATACGCGCACATATCTAAAAAGAATTGCAAATAAAGCTACAAATACCACCGCCATATAAAGCGCCAGTTTTCTTCTTGCCATTTTAAGTTTTAACTGTTTTTTCTTTTCAAGTTCAGCTTTTTTGTCAAACTTTTGCTCTACATACATATCAAGCTGATATGCACTGCTTGTAGAATTTGGCACGTACATCAAAATCTTTCCTTTCATTAATTAAAGCTCGGTTTCAAGCTTTTCTGCAACACGCAGTTTAGCGCTTGCAGACCTGCTGTTTACCAAAATTTCCTCTTTTGTAGGTAATATAGGCTTCTTTGTAATTATTTTCACTTTAGGTTTGTTGTTACACATACAAACCGGAAATTCCTTAGGGCATACACACCCTTTTGCCAGTGAGGCAAAGGCAGTTTTAACAATTCTGTCTTCAAGAGAATGGAATGTAATTACAGCCATTCTTCCGCCGGGTTTTAAGTATCCGCAAAAATCTTTTATTGTCCTCTCAAGTTGTGAAAGTTCATCATTAACAGCAATTCGAATTGCCTGAAACACCCTTTTTTCTGGGTGTTTTTCATCCTTTCTGGTTTTAAAAGGAATACAACTTTTAACAAGCTCGGCAAGTTCAAAAGTTGTTTCAATAGGCTTTTCCTGTCTCTTTTCAATTATCTTACGAACTATTGGTCTGGTGAATTTTTCTTCACCATAGTCAAAAATAATCTTTTCAAGTTCCTTTTGCCCGTATGTATTTACAACATCATAAGCAGAAACAGGGTCATTAACATTCATTCGCATATCCAACGGAGCATCATATCGGTAGCTAAAGCCTCGTTCGGGTGTATCAAGCTGATATGACGAAACTCCAAGGTCAAGCAAAACTCCGTCAAATCCATCCACATCAAGATTTGCCATAATGTTGTTTATATTATTGTAATTATCGTTAACGTAAGTTACGTTATAAGCTTTTAATTTTTCTTTAGCAACGTTAATTGCCGTTATATCACGGTCTATACCAATAAGCCTTGCACAATTTGGCGCGATATGAGAAGAATGCCCTGCACCTCCCAAAGTACCATCCAGATATATGCCGTCTTTTTTAATATTAAGTGCATCAATACACTCATTAAGCATAACAGGTATATGAGAAAACTCCGTCATATTCCAAGTTCCTCCATCTGAAGTGCAACTTCGTCAGAATCTTCAACAAATTCAGTATTCTGTTTTTCCCATTCTTCCTTATTCCATATTTCAGCACGTTTTGCAAGACCTACAACAACTGCATCTTTAATAAGGTCTGCATATTCTCTTAAAGTCTGAGGAACAAGAATACGTCCTTGTTTATCAAGCTCGCATTCCGTCATACCGCCATAGAAAAAACGCTGAATTTTTCTGCCCTTTGAAAGAGACTGCTCAGAAAGCTTCTGGTCAAGCTTTTCCCACTCTTCCTGTGAAAAGACAAACAAACATTTGTCAAGGCCTTTTGTGATTACAAACCTTTCTCCAAGTTCATCACGAAACTTAGCAGGCATAATCATTCTGCCTTTTGCATCAATATTATGTTGAAACTCGCCTACTAACATTTCGTCACCACCTTTTTGGGAATGTTCTCCACAAAAAACCACAATTCCACCACTTGGTTTTATTATAAAGCATTTTTTTATAAAAATCAAGAGTTTTTTTACAATTTTATTACATTTTTTTGCAAATTACTATATTTAGTGGTGCTTATTTTACAAACCACAAAATGTTCAAAAAAGGCAAAAAAAAATAAAGCTATTTGGAATACCCAAATAGCTTTATTTTAAAATTATTTAATTATTTATCTTCTGTTTCTTCAACGATTTCTTCGACTATTTCTTCTACTATCTCTTCAACTGTTTCCTCAGCTTCCTCTACAGGTTCCAAATCAGTTTCTTTTACATCCTCAAAAGCTTCAAAAGCAAAATCTTCGTCCAATATTTCAGTTTCCAAAGCATCTACTGCTTTCTTTTTCTTTGATGCCACAATAACTATAACAACCAAAAGAACCAATACTATAAGTCCCATAATTGCAATAAGTATATACAACCAGTTAAATGTATAATCTACAAATACAAATGAATTGTCTCTTCCGGCAATGATTTCATAGCTTTCTGTATTACTGTTACCTTTCATGTTGATTACGGCAATAGTAGCGCCATCTTCATAACCCTGATCAAGCATATCGCCGCAAACATACAAATAAACTGTTTTGTCAGCAAAAAAACCATTGTTTTCTATACATCCAACGCCTGCCTGGTAAAGCTTTTTGCGTTCCAATTCAGAACTACCCAAAGAAAGTGCCTTCTGACCGTTATAATCTACTATTTCCATAGGTTGCTGAGCACCATATATCTCTGCAAAATAATTAACAGTAACTTCGTTAGCTGTCAAGTAGTTTTCAATAGTAACTGTTTCTTCCTGCTTTGTAAAATCAAATATCATGTGCTGCACAATAGTTGATTCGTCAAAACCTTCAGGAAGAGCAGGTTCTGTATATTCAGGTGTTTCAGTTGTTTCTGATATTTCTGCAGGTTCATCTGCCAAAACAACAATACCTGCCGTTACAGTAAGCACAAGCATCAAAGCCAAAATCAAAGCCAATATTTTTTTCATCTTTAATATCTCCTATACATAAAATACTTTTTAAAAATTATACAACTATTATTTCAAATAGTCAATATTATTTTTTCTTTCTTAACATACTGTTAACATCTACCTTTTGTGGTAATTTCATCTTAACAATCATTCGTCCATGAGGCGCACTTTCAATTTCGTTTCCCTTTTCATCCCACATAGCATCTACGCAAAACTCGATTGTGTCATTTACAGGTTGCATAGCTTCTAAAGTTTCACCTACAGAAAACTTATTCTTCTGCAACACTATTGCGTTTCCCTCATCATCACACTCTTTAACTACCCCAACCACTTCATAATCACGGATATATGCATTGTTATCGTAAACCTGACCGTCGTCTTTTGGGGCCCCGTGCCAGAAACCGCTAGAATATACTCTGTGACTTACCTTACTAAGTTCTTCAAGCTGACGTGGGTCAAAAACATATTTTTCGGGATTTTCAAAATACCTGTCTATTTCATGCCTGTATGCCTTTACAGTGTTTGCCACATAATACTCGCTTTTAACTCTTCCCTCTATTTTAAAGCTTGTTACACCTGCATCAACAAGTTCGGGTATAAACTCAATAAGGCACAAATCTTTGGAATTAAAGAAATAGCTTCCCTCATCTTCTTCAAATACCTGAAAAAATTGACCGGGGCGTTTTTCTTCCATCAAATAGTATTTCCATCTGCAAGGTTGTGCACAAGCCCCCCTGTTCGCCTCCCTGCCTATCATAAAACTGCTAAGCAAACATCTTCCTGAATAAGAAACGCACATAGCCCCATGAACGAAAAGTTCAAGTTCTAAGTCTTTATCTGTTTTTTGACGAAGCTCCTTAACCTCGGGATATGACATTTCTCTAGAAAGTACAACTCGGCTTGCCCCAAGCTTATGCCACATATTTGCACTGGCATAATTATTTGTGTTTGCTTGTGTGCTTACATGAATATCAAGATCAGGAACAGTATTTTTCACAATGTCAAAAGCACCTATATCAGACAAAATAACTGCATCTGCGCCGTAGGAATGTATTTTTTCTGCAAATCTACCAACCTTTTCAAGGTCATTGTTTTTCATAATTACATTTGTTGCAATATATATTTTTTTGCCATTTTCCTTGGCAAAATCTATGCCGCGTTTTAAGTCATCATCAGTAAAGTTATTGCACGCCACACGCATAGAAAATTCTTCACCGCCAAGATACACGGCATCTGCGCCATACTGTACCGCGGCAACAAGTTTATCATAATCTCCTGCAGGAGCAAGTATTTCAGGTTTTTTCATCAAATCAAACGCCTCCTACTTTAGTCGATAGCTTATTGCGGCACCATCACCTATTGGTACAATAACCGTGTTAAGCTCATCCATATTACAAATAGTATCAAGATATGTACGCAATCTGCGTATTATAGTAACTTTTCTTCTCTTATAAAGTTCGTCAGTTGCAACCATACCCTTGTACAGAATATTGTCGCTGAACATAATTCCACCAACCTTAAGCAACCTCATACAATGTGGCAAAAATTCCATATATTGTCCCTTTGCCGCATCTACAAAAACAAAGTCAAATTCGCCGTCAATTGTATCCAGTATATCAAGAGCGTCTCCCTGATGAACATGAATATTATCCTTATGCCCCGCTTTTTCAATATTAGAAAAAAGTGGTTCAAACATATTTTCATCACGTTCAATAGTTGTAACATCTGCCCCTGCATTTGCCATAATAATTGACGAATACCCTATGGCAGACCCTATTTCAAGCACTTTTTTTGAAGGGGACATCATTATAAGATTTTCAATTAGTTTTGCAGTTTCAGGTTGAGCTATTGGAACTTCATTTTCTTTTGCATAAGCTTCCATTTCCGCAAGCAAGCCTTTGTTTTTCTTCATGGTACGCCTTATATACCGTGTTATATATTCATAATTAATGTTATGTTCTTCATTATTCTGCATTATTTTGTCTCCTACTGATTTTCCGAAATCGCACGGTTGTGTTCTCCAAGAGTTTTTGAAAAAATATGCCCACTTCCGTCAGACTTGGCTACAAAAAAATAATATCCGTGTTCCTCAGGATACAAGGCCGCCTCTATTGCACTTTCGCCGGGGGATGCTATTGGCCCTACCGGTAGTCCGCTATACATATATGTGTTGTAGGGCGAATCAATCTTTGTATCCGCAATTGAAAGCACAGGCTTTCTTTCCTTCAAAATATACTGTACTGTGGCACACGACTGCAAAGGCATGCCCGATTTAATGCGATTATAAAAAACTCCCGAAACCTTTTTATGCTCACTTGCATTTGCCGCCTCACGCTCTATAACAGATGCAAGTGTAACAACATCATAATCACTCATTCCAAGTTCTTTTGCTCTTGCCCTAAATTTTTCATTATATACATCATCAAAAGCCGAAAGCATTCTGTCAATTAAGCCATGTGCATCTGTCCCATACACAAAATCGTATGTGGCAGGAAATAAAAATCCTTCAAGATTATAGTTTACGCCATCTTTTTTAACCAAAAAATCGTAATCAAAATTACCTTTTTTAACTTCTTCCATAAATTCTTCTGCACTAACAAGCCCTGCATCTTCAAATGTCTTTGCAATAAGGCGAAGCTCAAACCCTTCAGGAATTACAACCTTTACAGTTTCCGAAGTGCCGGGTTCACAAAGCTGATTACATATTTCCTTATAAGACATTGCGGTTGTGAAAACATGTCCCCCAAACTTAAAATCTTCCGCCCTGTTTTTAGCATAAACATAAAATAATTTATAATTTGATATAATCTCATATTCCTCAAGTGTTTTTGCAATTGTTTTAAGAGTTGCACCTTCGGGGACGTCCAGATATATGCCATTGTTATTTCCGCCATAGCCTTTTATATCCTTTACTGCCTTTGTAACAGGTATTGCCAAAACAATCAAAGCCACGCAAATAGCCAGCTTTAAAAATTTTACAGCTTTTTTATTGATTTTACTTCTAAACTTCATATACTACTCCTTACATTACGGCATACAATATGTACAGGGTTATAATTGCAGCAAAAGGAATATTTACAAAAGCCTCCCATACATTGTAAAGGATATCCTCCGACTTGTGTTTTTTTATTTTCTTATTATTTAACATAAAAAGAAACACTATTGAAAAAACCAAACCTACAATTCCTGTTGCCATAAAGAAATCAAAGCTTCCAACAAAGCCGTTGGGAACATAGCGAATATTAAGAAAATAATCAAGAAACACTCCGCAGACGTTAAACGCAAGATGCACAAAAAAGCCTGCAAAAACCGAATTGGTGTTTAAAACTGCAACAGCAGATGCAAACCCAAGTACAGCATACCCCACTGCCGAGCTTACATCCGCATGAAGAATAACAAACATAACAGTAGTTACCAAAACAGAAAAAGCAAAGCCTTTTTTCTTAACAGTTTCCATCACCATACCACGTATGAAAAATTCTTCACACAATGAAGGTATAATACATATAAACAAAATCATAGTAAGTATCTGCACAAAATTCTCAGGTGGCGAAACTATACCTCCCTGTGATGCCCCTAAATTTTGCAAAGGTATATTTGCAAATATCGCAACAGGCTGAAGACATATTCCTAACAAAATACATTTTACAGTTTCCGAAAGCTTTAATTTTTTAACATTAAAAGTCCTTCTAAAGCTTTTTCCGCAAAATATCCCAACCAAAAGGCAAGGAATTACTATTGAAAAAAGTTGAGTCATCAAAATATATGTATATGAATCGGGCTTGTTGCCAAACCACTGATACCAGTAATTTTTAAGGCAAAAAGAAACAATAAACTGCATACAAAAAACAACAAGCACAAGCCACAAGCACACATTATAAGACAACGTTTTACCTTTATTACTCATCAAATCACCTATACATGGTGGAATTTGCCATTTTGTCGGCAACTTCCTTCCCCTTTAAATATTCAAGTATTGCCAGCGAAAAATCCATAGCAGTACCCATTCCCTTTGAGGTTATAACATTTCCGTCAACCTCTACTCTTTCACCGGTAGCATTTGCCCCATTAAGATATTCCTCAAAACCGGGAAAACAAGTTGCTCTTTTACCCTGAAGGTATCCTAATTTACCCAAAACCTTAGGTGCGGCACAAATTGCACACATAAGCTTTCCGTTTTGAAAAGCATATTGCAAAATTTCTCCTACGTCTTCACAGTTTTCAAGATTATCTGCACCGGGCATTCCTCCCGGCAAAATAACTGCGTCAATTTTATCATATTCCGCATTTTCAATAATATCGTCTGCATCTACCATAATATTATGTGTTCCGCAAACGCAAAGGTCACCGTTTATTGAATATGTTTTTACCTCTATCCCTGCTCTTCTAAGCACATCAACAGGTGTAAGTGCCTCTATTTCTTCAAACCCGTCTGCCAAAAACAAAGCTACCATTATTATCTCCTCGTTACTTTATATTTTTCAACCATAAAAACAGGCTGGTATGATTTTTTTGCCTTTTCAAGACCTTCCAGGCCGCAATCATCTTCTCGGTTTAAATACTTAAAACTGCTCCATTCATTTTCTGCAAACATCTGATTTATTGCTGCATAAGCCCCATCATAAGCGGTGTTTGCCTTTTCAATGTGTATAACCGCCATATCATTTGTCAGTTTATCACCAAAGGTAAATGCAACAATTTCACCATCTACCTTAAGCATAGCACCTTTAATACCAAGCACATCAATATTTTGGGTTATTTCACCTATTGCCTCCCGTTCTGCAAGCAGGTACTTATCATCGCCCAAGTCTGCCCAGCCCTCATAGGCTTTTAAAATATCATCCTTATCCTTTGCAGTTATCAAAGCATATTCATACTTATAAGTCCTTTTAAACCTGTTAAGATGATTTTTCTTCGAATGAAGCTTTTTCCCCGAAAGGCTAATCATCTTTTCAGTTTCATAAACATAGTCGGAATATTTGCTCATATCCCCAAACTCATACTGGTCAGTGTTAGCCTTTATAAATTTTATAACATCTGATGTAACACCGTAAAACTGAGGTTTTTCACCCACCGATATCATATAGTCACAAGCTTTTTTTGCCGCCTCAAGCCTGTTTCCATTTCCCACGGGGAAACGTAAGCCTGCAGGGTTTTGCCCATCTTTAGACCACAACACAAGACAATCGTCAATTATAGCATACCGCATGTCAAATGCCTTACGCCATATATAAAGACTGCTAAAACACATTTCACATCCCATATTCTGCTCTTTTAAAAGGTATTTTTCAATAACATCCTTGTCTTCAAGCTGAATGGGTTTAAAGTTTATCATACCTTCATCACCAAATCATATATTTCGTCGTTAATATCTTCTATACTTCTTAATTTACCGTCTTTTACGCATTCTATTACATTCCAGCCACATTTTTTTGCAACATAAAGTGCATTGTTATATGATTTTTCAAGATATTCACTGTTTTTTTCGTGAATATCCTTTTCCATTTCACCTGTAATTTTGTTGTTGCGATTTTCCATAAGCTTTTTGCTTACATCGGTAGGAACTGCAAGAAAAAATACAAAATCAGGCTTTGGAAGACCTAAAAGATTATATTCATAATCAAAGAGCCATTCCAGATAATTATCCCTGTCCCGTCCTTCAAGTTTACCTGCCTGATGTACGGCATTTGAAGTTGTGTAACGGTCACACAAAATAAATGTGCCCTTTTCGTAATCCTCTTTCCAATCCTTTAGAAAGCTTCCAATACGGTCTGCCGCATAAAAAGTAGATGATGCGTATGCATTAACATCTTCAGGCTTTGTGCCAAAATCACCGCCCAGGTACATTTTTACAAGTGTTGATGTATCACTTTCATAATTTGGAAAAGCAAGGCGTTTTACATCAAACTTTTCACTTAATCTTTCATATAGCATCTGACTTTGAGTTTGCTTACCGCTTCCGTCAACGCCCTCTATTACAACTAGCATAAGTACTTCTCCCTTTTTTCCACCATCTTACCGCAGGACATTTTACCTTCAGGACAAGGTCCTGATACACAAGGAGGTCCCGCATATTTAAACAAGGTTGGTGCAACTTCTTTCACAAGTCTTAACATTTCGTCTGCCATTGCGCGAATTTCCCACTGTGCACGTTCGCAACAACGGTGATGAAACATATTAACAAGGGAACGAGCGTTAAAAGTCATTACAATTTTAGTTTCGCAGGCATTTGGAAGCACAAAACGAGCATCCTCAATAGCAAGCTTTTCAGCAGTTTTTTCAGCCATACCGCCATCAATATATTTTTTCTTTAAAATATCTGCAATATCATCATACTGTTTTTGCAAGTATTCCATTGTTTCAATATATTTTGCAGATGCAACTTCGTCCTCTTTAATTGCAGGAGGAACAACATACTGAAACTGTCCTTCAGTAACATATCTTTGAGACTTTACTGAATAACTTGCAAGACGATGGCGTGTAATCTGTGCCAAAAGCGCACGGCTTACACCCTCTATACCGAAAGTAAATGTAACATGTTCGGTAGGACTTTCGTGTCCCAAATCCATAAGACGCTTAATAAAACTTTCTGTCTTTTCAGCGTCAAGCCCTTCATGAATATGTTCAATATCAGATGACGAATAGCAAAGCTTTGCAGCTGTTGCAATTATCCTTTCAGGATTTTCGGTATGTGCCAGTAACTTAACTTTTAATTTTGCTTCCATGGCTTAAACCCTCTCAATCTTTGTACTTTCTTCCGTTAAAAATAACGTCAATTATAAATAATGGCAATTTAATAATTCTTGGTATTCTTTTTTTTGGTTCTTTAAACGTTCTGTAAAGCCATTCAATGCACAACTTCTGATATATTTCGGGAGCACGTTCAACTACCCCTGCAAGAACATCCAAAGAACCTCCTGCGCCAATACTTATTGGCACATTCAATTTTTCCATATTCTGTTTAATCCACTTTTCCTGCTTGGGTGCACCAAGGCACACAACAAGCACATCGGGCTTTTTATCTGTAATATCCTCAATTATTTCTCCGTCTTCACCGTCTTTGAAATAACCATGATGACAACCAACTACATTTACGCCTTTAGCTCTCATATTTTCCATAGCCTGCTCGGCAACCCCGGGTTTGCCTCCAAAGAAATAAAATGTATGGTCTGTTTTCAAAAGTTCACACACAAAGTCAAAGCCGGGCACACGCTCAGGCACACTGTCACCAAGTATCTTAGATGCTATAACAACGCCTATCCCATCAGGCAAAACCATATCTGATGAATTAATTATGTTTTTAAGACTTTCGTCTTTTTTACAGTCCAGTATAATTTCAGGATTAGGCGTAACCACCATATGAGGCTTGCCGTCAAAAAAAGTTTCTGCCTTTTCAACAGCCTGTGCCATTGTAAGTTTATCTATCTTTATACCAAGTATATTAACCATCAAAACACTCCTGTCATTAAAGTATAATTATATCACAAAATGTCCTTTATGGCAAGTTTAATAACCCAATTCCTCATTTACAAAAATAACATTTATTCTGCCCTTTATCTTTTGCTTGGAGCTTACAAGATAATGTCTGCAAATTCTATCAGGAGAATCACAGCCTTTTCCTATTCCACCCTCCATATCCACACAATGCCCTTTTACCATACAAAAGGTTTTGCAGTTAAGCCTTACTGTGTTTTTGGGGGCAGCTATGGTTTTAACACGCATTATTGCCTCATCTATATCCTTTACAATTTTGTTTACACCCACAATAAGTATTACCTTTTCAGGGCCAAATGCAATAGCAGCAACACGGTTTGCATTTCCATCAACGTTATATAGCTCACCATCTTCAGTTACTGCATTGGTACTGCAAAAATATGCATCTGCACCCATTGATTTAATAAAAACCTCTTTTATTCCCTCGGGGGTAAGGCCTTCGGCATATCTGTCATAAAAGTTATATCTGCCGCTTCTTAAATGTTCTAAAATGCCAAGTTGATTAAGTGTTACAGAGCCACCAACCGCAACAGAAGCCCCCTCACTTACCAATTTTTCTATTAAAGGAATAACCTCTTCCTTTGTCTCAACATAAAATGCATTCATATTATTTTTTTCAAGATTTTTCATTGTCATTTCTACACGTGTGTTCATATAATTCACCTCATTTTAATTGTACATCAAATTACAAAAACAATCAATACATATTTAACGAAAAACTGAAAATAATAAATTCAATACAGAGGTGATTTATGTGAATATCTCAACGGATATTAAAACAAACCTTGACCGTATAAAAATTGCAATGTCAATACCACTAAGTACAGATGCAATTTTAAGAGAATTTGCAATTGTTTTTAAAGATAAAAAGTACAAAGCTTTTTTAATTTACTACGAAGGAATGGTAACAAACGAAAGAATTGACAACTTTATACTGCAATCACTGCACCTTATTTCACCAAAGGGAAATGACGACCTTAAAACAACAATAAGCGAACAGTTGCTGTCATCAAACCAACTTACCCTTTCATCATCATTTGAACAGATTTTAGGTGCGGTAAACTATGGTGGATGTGCAGTATTCATAGATACGGTTGACACTGCCTTTTTACTTGATGTAAAAGGCTGGCAAATGCGAGGTGTTTCACAACCTGTAAGTGAAAATGTAATACGAGGCTCTCAGGAGGGCTTTACTGGCACCTTAAGAATAAATACAGGTATGATACGCCGTCTTGTACGGCAGGAAAAATTGATTTGTGAAGGCTTTGAGCTTGGAAAAAAAAGCAAAACCCCATGCAACCTTATGTATATAAAAGGCCAGGCAGAACTAAAAACTGTTGCAGAATTACGCCGTCGCATAAATGCAATTAATACAGATTTTATTACAGATTCAGGTGAGCTTGAACAGGCAATAGAAGATTTTTCCTACCTTCCCTCACCGCAGATTATATCAACCGAAAGGCCCGACCGTGTGGCTAACGCCATTATGGAGGGAAAGGTTGCGGTTGTACTTGACGGCACACCTTATGTCCTTATAATGCCAATAAATGCATTTGAACTTATACACACTCCCGAAGACAGGGCACTGCGTTACCCATACGCCAACCTGGTAAGAATAATGCGCATTATAGCTCTTTTTATATCACTTTTGCTTCCGTCAATATTTGTGGCAATGTGTAATTTCCATCAGGAAACAATACCCGTACATCTTTTATTTGCAATTTCAGCCTCAAGGCGCAGTGTACCGTTTTCACTTGTGACCGAACTTATACTTTTTGAAATAGCATTTGAAATAATACGCGAGGCAAGCATACGCATACCATCATCCGCAGGAAGTGCCATGGGCATAATAGGCGGTCTTATAATAGGGCAGGCAGCAATTGAGGCAAATATTGTAAGCCCAATAGTAATAATCATTGTGGCACTTACAGGAATAGGTTCTTTTACCATACCAAGCTATTCTCTTACCTTTGCCTACCGAATTTTGAAATATATTTATATTTTACTTGGTGCAACAAGTGGATTTTTGGGAATAACATTTGCCATTACCCTTCACCTTGTTATGCTATGCAACAGTCAGTCATTGGGCACTCCTTTTCTTGCACCATTTTCAGACTGCACAAAAAGCAACTATGGCAGACTTTTTGTAAAACCATTATGGAAAAGATATTCGTACAAAAACCCAAGACATTGGGCAAGTGGTACAGACAGTACCATTACTCCGGTTAAAAGTATTAAAATAGAATAGGTGAGCAAATGGAAACTTCTACAAAATTCAGCACAACCGAGCTTGTCCTTTTAATATCAAACGTTGTTATTTCAAAGCTTTTTCTTGTGTATCCGTCAACATTCTCCAGGCTTGGTGCTTCTGCAAGCATATTTCTTGCACTTTTCACATCGGTAACAGGGCTTATATTCACTTTATTGCTTGTAAAACTTTATAAAATAAAAAAGGATATTACTCAAATAATTTCCGCCAAAATTTTCAGAATAATAATTTCTTTAATCTTCGTAATTTTATTTGTGTTAAACCAGGGTTACTTTGTACGCAGTGTGGCAGAAAGTCTTAAATTAAGCATACTTCCCGATTCTTCACTTTTGTTTATAATTTTAATTTATATGCTTGGTGTGTTGATATGTTCACACACAGGGTTAAAGAGCATTGTACGTGCCCACTCCTTTGTAACACCTTTTACAATCATTCTTTTGGTGCTTTTAACCTTTGCATCCGTAAAAAACTTCGACTTTTACAACATATTCCCCTTAATGGGTAATGGGGTTAAAATGTTGCCATACCTTGTGGTTTTGGCGTCATATTTTGAGGATTTTATAGTACTTTCATTTATAATTCCCTTTTCATCTGAAAAATCAAACTTTAAAAAAATAATTATTCCATCTTACATCATATCGTCAGTGGTTCTTGTTACGGTTATAAGTGTATACACACTTACAATACCATACACAATATCGGGAACATTCTTCATCCCTCTTTACCGCGTTGCACAGTATATAAACTTCCAAAGTTTTATGGCAAGGATGGAATCCATATTTACCATTGGATGGATGCTTAGCTACTTCCTGACCTCTGCAACATACCTTTATATATGCGCTATGGTTACAGGAAGAATTTTTAATGCAAAAAACAACAGACCTTATATGTACATTATCAGTGCAATAATATTTGGCATATCATTTATACCAAAAGACACTGTACAGCTTGTTAAAATCTCAAATATATACGCAATACCGAGGCTTGTTGCAGGAATGGTTTTGCCTGTTGCAATATTGCTTTTATGCAAAAAGAGAGGTGAAAAAAATTGAAAAAATTTACAAGCCTCCTGATTTTTTTGATTTTGCCTTTTGCCTTTTGCAGTTGCAACAATTCAAAGGAAATATCAAAGCTTGCCTTTGTTATGTCCGTTGGTTATGATGTTGATTCATATTCATTCCACATAGTAAATCCCTCAGCATTTTCGGGTGACGGAGGTGACAGTTCACCTCTTATTACAAAAACAATTTTTGCCACCGATATTTATTCTGCAATGGATATGCTTAATTCGGAAATGTCTGAAAAGTGTGATTTTTCCCACATTAAAACAGTGATTTTTTCTAAAGATAAATTAAACGCAGGTGTTTTGGACGAAATTGAAGCCATGTACAATTCAAAGACCTTTCACCCCAATATACGAGTGGCTATGTGCACGGGAACAGTAGCGGAATATATGAAGAATTTTAAAATCCCCCTGAATACAAACCCTGCGGAATTTTACGAAAACATATTCAGTGAAGATTCCAACCCATATTCTCCCGACACAACGCTTAAGGATATGCAAAAAAGTTACCAAAATCAAGTTGCTGCAAATGTATTACCCATATTAGACAATTCTACAAAAACCGCAATTACTAAGAATTGCAAATTATCAGGAACCACATCCTTAAACGAATCCATACTTTACAACCTTTTAACCAAAAAATCATTTAATTGCAACTACCCTATAAATGAAGATACAGTATTGCGATTGAAAAACGAGGGTGTTAAAATTGCCGTAAACTTTAAAGATAAAACCCCAAAAGTATTTGTAAACATAAAGCTTGGGGCTGATGTTGTATGGTCAACCAAAAATACAGATATGGAAAAACTACAAAAAACCGCATCGCATATTTTGACAAAAGAAATAACCACATTTATGAATAACTGTTCATCAAAGTACAAGGCAGATATATTTAGTCTTTACAAATATGCAAAAATAAATTATTTAACCATAGAAAATTGGGAAAACGAAAACTGGCAACAACTTTTTGAACAGGCAAATTATTCGGTAAACGTAAATTTGAAAATAAAAAGAAAAGGGCTTAATTAGCCCTTTTCTTAGTTTAGTTAAAATTAACATTATCCATTTTTTTAAGTATTTTATCCATATTATTTTTTATCATCATTCGGTCAGAATACGACATTTCTCTTCCATGGTTCATAACATATTCGGCTGCCTGACCTGACGAAGTTAAAATATCCGTATCTTGGTAAATATTTGCAAT